>CAZBDM010000003.1:8074-29818 GCA_964490675.1 uncultured Oligoflexales bacterium | reverse complement strand
GGAGATTCTTCGACCAGCTTTTGATGGCGTCTTTGTAAAGAACAATCTCTTTCACCAAGATGGATGGCATTACCAAACTCATCAGCCATCAATTGAATCTCGACATGACGAGGATTTTGCAGATACTTTTCAATGAAGCACTCTGGATTACCAAAGCAAGCCTGTGCTTCCATTTGAGCAAGTCGGTATTGATTGATCAATTGGTCTTCGTCAAAGACGATCTTCATGCCGCGCCCGCCGCCACCCGCAGAGGCTTTAATAATGACAGGAAAACCGATGGACTTTGCGACCTCAATGGCCTGCTCTTCCGATGTCACTGCACCTTTGCTTCCAGGAAGCATGGGAACGCCGGCCTTTTTGGCGAACGAACGGGCTTGGACCTTATCTCCAAGGGCTCTGATATGGGCTGCTTGGGGTCCGATAAATTTGATTTTGTAGTGATCACAAACTTCAGCAAACTCGGCATTCTCCGCAAGAAAGCCATAGCCAGGATGGACAGCATCAACGCCTGTGACCTCGGCGGCACTCATGATAGCAGGGATATTGAGATAGCTTTTAACACTGGCTCCAGGCCCAATACAAATACTCTCGTCAGCTAACTTCGCATGCAGTGAATCTTTGTCAGCAAGCGAATGGATCGCTACGGTTTTGATGCCGAGTTCTTGGCAAGCTCTAATGATCCGAACGGCGATTTCGCCGCGATTGGCAATAAGAATTTTTTCCATGAAAGACCTACTTCAATGAGCCACTCGTATGTGGCAGACCAACTGGACGCCTTACTCTAGAACAAATAATGGTTGGTCGTATTCAACCGGCTCTTCATTTTCAACGAGGATTTCTTTGATGATACCGTCAAATTCAGCTTCGATTTCATTCATGAGCTTCATCGCTTCAACGATACAAAGAGTGTCCCCTTTTTTAACCCGCTGTCCGACAGAAACAAAGGGGTCGGAATCCGGTGATGGTGACCGGTAAAAGGTCCCAACGAAAGGCGAACGCATAACTTTGCCAGTTAGCTTTGATTCTCCACCTGCTGCCGCTGGAGCTTCGGGAGCGGAAGGGGGCACAGGTGGTTGCGGGATGTTACTTGAGATCGGGTTTGCCAGGGGAGCCGTCGGCATATAGCCGGGACTGGTCACGGGAAGCTGTTGCAGGCCGCCTTGAACAATTTTGACTTTTTGATCATCGGACTCAACTTCAAGTTCAGCAAGTCCGTAATTGCGCATCATTTTGATGAGTTCTTCGAGCTTTTCGATGTCCATGGGGTTACTTCACCTTTTCGATGTATTTGTTAGTACGCGTATCGATCTTTAAAACGTCACCTACATTAATGTGGAAGGGCACTGTCACGGTCAAGCCGGTCTGCATGGTTGCCGGTTTTCCACCACCTCCAGATGTATCGCCTTTGATATTAGGTTGTGTTTCGGCAACTTCGAGTTCGACAAAATTATCGACATCTATGGCGACCGGGCGCCCCTTGTAGATTGTCATCTTAACGACACTGTTCTCGACGATATAATTTTTGGCGTCGCCTACTTCATCGTTGGTCAAAGAAGTCTGTTCGTAGGTGTTGTTGTCCATAAAGGTGTAACTAGAGCCGTCTGAGTAGAGGTACTGCATTTCGGTGAAAGTCACATCGGGAACACCGACTTTATCGACCCCAGCTTTAAATGTGACATCTTGGACTTGACCGGTTTCTAAGTTTTTCAAGCGGGTGCGCACAAAGGCAGAACCTTTACCGGGATTGACATGTTGGAATTCGACGATCGTCCAGGCTTTGTTCTCGTATTCGATTTTAAGCCCTTTGCGAAAGTCAGTCGTTTCGTACATCTAGCCGCTCCATGAGAAAAATGAAGGGTAACCCCTTGCATCAACTAAGCTTAAAAAAACGTGCAAAGAACCATAACCTTAACAAAACTTAAATTCAATTAGGAGTTTTTCGGAAATCTTTATAGAGGACGCAATTTCCGGCGGGTCAGTCCGACATGACGTAAAATCCGTAACAATGGACCACGAAAGTTGTTAAGGGGAACCATCCGTTCTCTCTGAACGCCCTGACCGGGAAGCTTAATATCTTTACCCCCAGTCGCATGGATAACATCGCCGCGGCCTTGTCCTGTCTTCTTCTCAAGAAGAACGACGTGTCCCTTGTAGACGAGAAGATCGCCAGGTGCAGCGACCTCAATCTGGCGTCCTAAATCGACCAACTGATAGAGCTTGCGTAACTTTTGAGCAGAAAGCTGAAGCATGGTTTTGGTCGTGAGATAGGGCATGCGCAAGCCCGCTCTTGTGAGAACCAACTGAGTGAAGTGGCTGCAGTCGATACTGCACTGCCTGCAAATCGGGCAAGACAAAAGCCTTTGTTTGGGTGCAGGTTTTTTGTTTTCGAGGCAACTATTGCAACTCTGACACTCTGTCCAGTCTCCGAGTTTATACCCACCGTAGACATAAGAAACCTGCGCTTCCTCAAGGATGTTACGAGCAGCTGCAACAACCTTGTCCCGCTTACTTTTCCCGACAGCAACACTGCCTTCCGATAAGATCACAAGAGCTAAGACAACTTGTGTAAATTGTTTCAAAAAACCAGGAATTTTCGCAACCCTCCCGAGATGACTCTAAATTGTCTTTCGTTTCATGTTATACTAAATCTTACTGGTTACCCTCAAACTGGTCACGACTTAATGGATCCATACAGTTATCGCCGTCAATTTCGCGCCGTGCTCGTCATCGAGCTCTTAATTCTTGTATTCGTTGGTCTTGTCAGTTTTGGTTTTTGGAACCTGGTCTGTGACGAGAACCTGCAATCCTGCCTCGGCCAGGAAACGAGGGCTAAGCCAGGCATCTTTCTGCTTTTGGCAATTGTGCGTCCGTTTCTTTTCACTCCAGTCACCTTTTATTCGATCATAGCAGGACAAAACTTTGGACCCATTTGGGGTGCTTTACTGGCGGCTGTTAGCGTCGTCATTTCGACAGCCGTCATCTATGGTCTCGGCAAGTTAATCGGTAAAAACATCGTCAATCCTTGGCTTTCATCAAACCTGCCACAAACCTTAAAGTTCATGCGCTCCCAAGACTGGAAAATCGTTCTCTCGACGCGCCTCATTCCTTTTCTGCCGACGGATATCTTATCTTTCGGCTACGGCATCCTCGATTTTCGATTCAAATACGTCATGCTTTATTCGTTCCTGGGTGCTCTGCCGGAGTCTTACCTATTCGCAAAGTTGGCAGACCCAAACAGCGATATTTGGAGCTCCGCTCTGCAAGGTATCACGGTCGTTTGTACATTCTTTCTCTTACCAGGACTCGTCATCGAGTTCCTAAGCAGAAAACGCGGCACCGGTATGTGGGTCCGCCTTAAGGCCATGTGGTACGAAATTCTTTATGAGATTCGTCTCAATAACGATGTGATCAAACGCCATAGCTTTTCGGCTGAAAAAGAGCCGGTGTTGCTGCTTTACGGATTCTTCTCGTCGCGCCGATCTCTGACTGTTATGGAGCGACACCTTAATGCCAGGGGCTACGATGTCATCAGCTTTAATTTAGGTGGGTTATTTGGCGTGTTCTTCACCAAAGGCATCATCGAAACCGCGCAGTTTGTCGACTACAAACTCAAACGCCAGTTTCAGCGTCACGGCTATCAAAAGATTAAAATCGTCGCCCATTCCAAGGGCGGCTTTGTCGCTCTTTGGTGGCTGCTCAAACTTGGTGGTCATAAGTACTGTAAGCAGGTCATCACCATGGGAACACCGTTCAAGGGGACACGACTGACTTGGCTCGCCTTAATCACCCCCCTTGGTTTTATCTGGAGAGATGTTTGGCAAATGCGCCCCCGGTCCGCCTTTCTTAAGTCCCTCCATCAAGCGGAAATCCCTCCTGACATTAAAATCTATTGTCTCTACTCGGACAAAGATAATGTTGCTCGCGGTAAGATCGGTATCTTCGAACCGGCATCCGGCCGCGATCAGGTGGTACCCATTGCCCTCAATAAACTTGGACACTTTGAATTCCTTTACCGCAAGGCCTGCGCAGAGCAAATCCTTGCAATCATTGACGAAAAAGCCGTCGAACAACATCCAACAGAAGACCCTCAGGCACAATTGTCTTAAAAGAAGTCAAGGCTACGATCAGCAGTACAATTGTCGACTTCTTTTCTGTATAGTGGGCACCGTATTGCAGATTTTTGAGTGGTCACAATGGACTTCCATCATCAACCACAATTCAACCGTCAAGCGAGATCATGGAACGGTAAGGTCAGCCTAAGGTTGCCTGTTGATCCTTGGCAACTTTGCATCAATCTCAACGGCATTTCTTTGTCACCAAATCATCTTCATGCTTATTGGGATCTAGATAACTGTGGTTTCGATCTTGAAGAATCTGACTTGCAGCAACTCTTCCTGATTGGACAAACCTATAGCTTACAAATTAATTGGAAGTCTGACTTTCTCGAAGTCCCGGTGATTGATGCGAAGCTTGAACAGATGCAACTTGCCCATCACCGCAATAGTTTAACCTTTGAATTTTGTCGACCTTGTTTAGAAGTCGAAGAATACTTTATTGAAGAAAAAAGCGAGTTATGACTGAAACACCCGCAAATTTAAAGACATTCCCCGGTAAAAAAGTCCTTATGATCGACAACTACGACTCTTTTACGTTTAACCTCGTTCAGTACCTACAAATGCTCAAACTAGAAGTGATTACAGTAAGAAACGACGAGAAGAGTTGTAGCGAAATTGTCGCTTTAAATCCAGATGTAGTGGTTCTCTCGCCGGGCCCATCAACTCCGGATCAAGCGGGAATATGCTTAGAATGGGTGAAGACCGCCGCTGACAAAAAGATCCCAACCTTCGGTGTCTGTCTAGGCCACCAGACGATCGGGCAGGCTTTTGGAGGTCAGGTCGTACGCAGCGCGCTACCAATGCACGGCAAAGTTTCAAAGATCAATCACTTTCAAAAAGGCGTGTTCAAAGACCTCCCAAATCCCATGTCAGCGACCCGCTACCACTCACTTGAAGTGGATCGCCACTCGATACCGCAGGAGCTCGAAGTGACCTCCACCACCGACGATCAAACGATTATGGGGCTTCGTCACAAAAGCTTGCCAATCGAAGGAGTACAATTCCACCCAGAATCGGTCTTAACGGTTTCTGGAATCTATTTGTTGGCCAACTTTATCGATCAAATCTAGATTTTAACGACGGCTCTCAGTATGACCCTTTTACAACCCCTTCTCGGCATCATTGTTTTTGTGGGGATTGGTTTTGCCTTCAGTAGAGATCGCGCGAGCATCTCTTGGCGTGTCGTTATTACCGGCCTTGTTTTACAAGGGCTAATGGCAGTGATTTTTTTAAAGTTGCCTTTTATGACCGATGTATTTCTTTGGCTCAATAAAGGCGTCATGGCTATCGACAGTGCGACCAAATCTGGGGCGCGATTTATGTTCGGATACTTAGCTGGTGGTCAGTTACCCTTTGAAGAAAGACAACCAGGCACAGCATTTATTGTTGCCTTTCAAGTACTGCCCTTAATTATGGTGGTCTCAGCGCTGGCTTCCGTACTGACTCACTGGGGAATCATCCAAAGGATCGTAAGTGCGATGTCTTGGCTTTTAAAAAAGGTCATGGGATCAGATGGAGCCACTGCAACAGGGGTGGCAGCCAGTGTTTTTCTCGGCATTATCGAGGCGCCCCTTTTTATTAAACCGTATTTGAAAAAGATCAGCCCCTCCGGCCTTTTTACTATCATGACAGCTGCAATGGCGACCGTCGCAGGCACTGTCATGGTGCTCTATGCCAGTACTTTAAGCGGCGTCATCGACAACGCAGCAGGCCAAATGATTACCGCTTCTCTTATGAGTGCGCCTGCAGCTGTGATGATGGCTCACCTTTTTATGCCGCAACGTAAAGAAGACTTTGTCACGGCTCAAGACGCCCCACGTGAAACAAGCAATACTTTCGAAGCACTCATTAATGGTGCAACTGACGGTATTAATATGGTCATTCACATTGCTGGCATCATTGTTGTTCTCTTCAGTCTTGTTGCTTTACTAAATCTTATTCTTGCTGAATTACCACTCAAAGAACAGCTTACCGTCGAGGTATTTTTTGGATTTATGTTCGCACCATTTTGTTGGTTGATGGGCATCGCCACTGATGAGCTTTTACAAGCTGGGCAGCTTATGGCGACCAAGACCATTCTCAACGAATATGTCGCTTATTTGAGACTTTCGGCATTACCTTCAGATGCCCTATCAGATCAGACTCGCTTAATTCTAACGTATGCAATGTGCGGCTTCGCCAACCTCGGCAGTCTGGGCATTCTTATCGGTGGTCTTGGTATAGTCATACCGGAACGTAAACATGAAGTTGTAGCACTCGCTTCAAAAGCTCTGGTAGCAGGAACACTCGCTACCATGCTTACCGGATGTTTTGTCGCACTTCTTGGCTAATCGCTATGAACAGGCCTTGAGGGCATTTGGCTGGCATAAATAACCCGATTATGCAGCGCCGCACCACTGACGGCATAGCTGATGACGACCTCAATCACACTTGCAGTCTCACCTCGACCGGAAGACCCAAAAACATAGCCAAGCTGGACCCGGCTACGATGCGAAAAATCATGATAACCATGCGATCCAATAGAATGACCGTAAAGAGCGATAATTTTAGCGACATAAGGGTTATCCCAAGGCTCCATATCCTTATGCATGGCAGATTGAGGAATCTTAAAACGCATGACAATGCTCCCTGGCGTTTCTGACAAGATCAGACCTGAGTACTCGACCCCTTGCACTTTTTCAGCAAAAGCATGGCTTTGCTTATCGAAATACTCGAAAGCCAAGGAAGCAGCTGTCTCTTTGGCCTGTTCAGCGAGAATGACTTGCTCTTGCTCGTTCAGAAATTCAATCAGAGCTTGGTCTTTTATGTAAGACACTTTTGGCAAGACTATTTCAAAAGAGCCTGGCCCCGCCAGCTCCGAACTAAAAAGGTCAAAGATACCACTTTCTTCGAGATCTGAAAGTGGCTTGGTACTACCGATATAGGTGCTGTAAGCACCATATTGATTAATCTGCGCAACCACTTCCAGACTGTTATCAGACTCAAAACAGCGCCGAATGATCACATCATCCCGTCCTCTTGTTGTCACAAGGTTGCCACTGCCACCTTCGCTTTGCGCTTCGATCATGCTGATAGACTCACTCCCTTGCACGGAAACCCAAATCCCAGGTGATTGATCACATGCAAAGGTAGGAGCATGTGGCTGTTGATTAAACTCATGATTTTCGTGATAAAAGACAAAGGTTGTAAAGCCCACTTCTCCGTGGTCACAGACATCATGGATTAGCTTGGGTTCAGAGACAAAGCTAAAATATGCCACATGGTCTGCTTCGCTGACAAACTTTGACAGCTTACCGGTCGTCTGACCATCTGTACTCCTTAGATTGATTTCACTGCCCAGGTCGGGTCTCACCCATGTCTTCGTCTTTCCAACATACTCAGTAGCTTCCTTTAAAGCCTTTGCTAAAGCAGCTATTTTTATCTGTGTCATTTGGTCTTCGGAAGAAGAATCCGGTAAGACGCAGTTAATCATCTCTAACTCTTTAAAAAACGACCCAAAGCTTAATCCCTGATCGTACTCCCCAATGATTGTCTTTGTCTGTGAGGGGCTATGTTGGACGCCACAGGCTGTAAGAACTGAGGCAAGGGCCAATTTTTTAGTCTGAAAAAAAAGGGCATTATCGAGCCGTCCTGGGAATATTGTATGAAAGAAAAAGGTAGTACGACCAGGTGGTCGACTATTAAAAGAAACACCGAACGTTAATATTTTATTAAAATATTTTAAAGCTATTATGGTTTATTTAAGTGATTTTAGAGGGTTGATTTTCAATCAAGGTCTCAACATCGTAGAAACTAACTCTCAATCGGTAGGCTATCGAGGGAGACGGATGAGATGTTCTTGAACATTTCGATATGGTGACGAGAGTTAGTTTCTAAAAGGCTACTCAGGGTTAACTAAAAGTTCAGCCATGCGCATGCTGAACTTCAAGATCTCTAATCAGCTACACACTGTTCTAATAAACCCACCATTCACGGTTGTTTTACAGTTACCTGAACTGCTGTTAGTACAGCTCGTTTGGCCGTTGATAGAAGTGCAACTCGTTCGGCTATAACTGGTATTTGCACGTCCTGTGTTGGAATAATTCTTTATCAAAGAATCAAGGGCACTCCCCCAGTTAAAAAGACTCAGTCCTTGCTCTCCGGAGAAACAGATTTCAGCGCTTACCTCTTTTCCAGTGTCGTTCAAAGCTGTTTGGCTTTCACAGGTGAGGTCCTCATTTTGAGTTATTTCTTCGTCTTGGGTTGTCTTACGTGTTTGAGTTTCGCTTCCACAAGCAGTTAGGATAAAAGCAGCAGCGATTGTCATCATTAAAGTTTTCATTTTTTTCTCCATTTAAAATCAAGTTAAGGTTTATTAGACACTCTTTGGACTGATGATCTGCTTTAAAGGATGCAGATCAGATTATCTTTCAATTAAGGGATCATTTTTCCCGATCCTCCGATAAGTTTATTTGGTTTTCCATTGACGGGATTGATACCGTATATGTAAAGAGCCTTACCTTTGAACGATCCGTTGTCTTGACCTTTTACTTCAAAGCGGTGGGCGACTCGTGAAGTCTTACAGACATTAGACACTCCAGCTTCTGAAGAAATATTTGCTCTAGCCGATCCGATAAATTGTCCTTGCCCATAAGGACCGCCGACATAGATGTGGATCGTAATTGACTGAGCCAATCCTTGAACACAGGCCCACCCTTTGGCAGTTGCAAAGTTATTTTGGCGAGAAACACTGTCAATATGGCCCATGACTTCTGTAGATCCACCACCTAGATTGCCTCCACCATTTCCAATACCCGTCATTTGCTTGATCCAAGGCAGGCCAACTTCAATGCGCGATGCGCAACTTACAAGTTTAGAGCCACCATTTTGAATAGAGTTGAATGCGTTGACTCCAGCGATCATAAGTGTTCCGTCTTTAAATGCTGGACCACCAGAATCTCCTGAGTTTACGCCACTAACCTTTGGATTAAATGCCGAGCCGAAGCCACCTGTTGCGCAAATATAGTTTCTTTGAACATTGGCTGGGTTGCTGAGATCTCCAGATCTGTAACTATCTGCAGTAAGCTTGACGGAATAGAGCAATCCAATATCGTTGGCAGTATTATTACTGATTTTTCTGTTTCCAAATCCGGCAAAGTGCAAACGGAACCCTGGATAAACACCTGAAGAGTTCGTCGGTAAACTTGCTTTCGTGCGATTGACATTCGTATCTAATTTGATGACAGCAAAGTCATAAAAAACTTTGGTTGAGCTTCCGTTAGCATTTTTTTGATTGACGTATTGAGGATGTCTGTAAATGGTCCCTTGCACCTCTAGTTCAGGTGACCTGAAGTTCGTACCAAAACGTACTCGCACTCTATTACTGCCAACGGCACAGTGCCCTGCTGTAAGCATCCAACGAGAGTGAATAAGGGTTGCAGTACAGGCACCACCGCCTTCCATGAGAACCATTCCTGTAGCTTTTGCGATAGCGGAACTCGCGGCGACAGGATTACCCCCCACGACTTGTAATAACTCGTCCGAACTTTCTTCTTCTGTAAGTTCAGTTCTTTTTTCATACTCGTCAGCACCACACCCGAGAAGGGCAAATAAAACAGTGATCATTATCATTTGAATCTTCATCTTGTTTCTCCCATAAATTTGAACATCTCTTTCGTTGTTTTGCTAAGAGACATTTCAAGTTCCGAACCAAGTTCTTGGCGACTTGTCAAAACACCTTCGAATTCTATTTTTATGTTTATTACCTGATGGTTATGGAGAAAAAGGAATCTAGCAGATCATTTTTTCAAGTTGACTGCCCATCAAAATATAAAAACGATTTTTTGTATTATGTTATAATTATCAGGATGTTAAAAGATTAGTGATGCATAATTTTCATATATGACACTTGTCAGATTTCTAACAGGAATTATATTTATTAAATTCAGTGCTTTATGTGATTCAATCGTTTCAATGGTTTTTAACTGAAAAATCCTTAGATAGAGTCGCAAATCATCGCATGCATTCTTAGGAAAATGATAGGTGGCCTTTAGGATAAAAACATTCAGTAAAGTCTTAAGTGTTTACCTTCAGAAACCTAGCTCGTTCAAAGCTATAAAGTGAAAGGCACGACCAAATCTAAACGCAAACATTATGCCGAATGAATACTCACGAGTGTTTGCCCTGGTGTTCTTAGAGTCATCTGAGTTTTAAATAATAAAATAGAGGTTAAAAGATTCAGCCATGTCAAAGCCCTCTCCTTGGACCCAAGCTAACGTAAAAAAGACAAAAAAACATCTACGCGAGCTAATTGAATCCCACTGCAAAGACTTACCTGCACGAGAGAAACTAGAGTTTATAAAAAGTAAAATAATAGAAACAGAGCAGAAATGCTCTCACGATAGCGACCTCAAGCAAGTCATCTATATTATTTCAGCACTTGTCCATCATGAGAGATTTGGTGGACTCACCCCTCGCCAAGTTCAGCAGTTTACTGATAAAGCTTATGCACTTTTGCAGATCAATAGCATTAAACCAGGGACTTCAAAACTTTCAAGTTTTTTCGGTGAGCTACATCTTGTTCGTGGACAGATTTTTAGAAAACTTGGTGATCACTGGATTGCAGCATGGGAACAGCAGTTTGGACTGCAACAAGCGAAAGCTCTACCTCCAGGAGGCCTCGGATTTCAATCCCTCGTCATAGCTAACCGTTCCTTACGTTTAGGAAACACGAAAGTTGCCTTACATTACTATAGTAAAGCCAAAAAGGAGGGTATCAATGAATTTCAAACCCAGCGCGCCAACATTGGAATTTTAAGAGCACTGCGTTTGTCCTACGATCTTCGGGAGGCCGAAAAGTTCTCTAAACATCTTTTGCAAGATGTCAACATAGATGAAAAGATTAAAGAAGAAATCACCTGGGAAGCTGTCTGTCGACATGTGACCGAAACAAAAGACCTGAAGACAATGCTTAGAATAATTCGCAAAAAAGCAAGCCATCATGTAGCGAGTTATATCTGGGAATGTTTTATGTGGGCCTCCTCAGTGAATGAATATCAAAGTCTAAAGCGAACTCTCAAACTAAGAAACTTCGCTAAAAACAATAAAATTAACCTCAAACCATTAGGCTTACAGGTTGAGTGTGGATTGACTATTGAGCGTTGTTACGATTATGATTATCCTTTGACAAAACGTTACCACGATCTCGGTCAAATCCTTTCCCAATCTGACAAGCTTCTCAACATCGATAAGCAACTTCTCTTATGGACAGCCGCAAGCCGCTGGCTAGCTCGGTGCAAGTCTTTTGCATTATCGACTCTTGTTCTAAACGAATACCGAGCTATGAGTTTGAGACTTACTGATGGTAACAGACAGGACGTTTTAGGCATAGTTTCAGACCTTTACGAAAAGCCTTGGTATCTCAATGAACAGGCTCAAGTTCTGTAAAAGAAATAAACCTATAAGACTCCAAAAACATAACAATTTATCGACCAATTGAATTTTTTCCTTGGGTTATCCGATCAGATGTTCAGAAGAGTAAAAGCAAAGTTCAAACAATTAAAAAATTAAAATACATCGATAGGCCGTCGCTGATTTGAGGACATGACGAATTGTTGGATAGATTCTGTCTCCAAAAAATCTTATTATCTGCACTCTCACTCTGCAGTTTCCTCAGCGTATCTTGCGAAAACAATTTGCAGGAAAACCGCCGTACTGGAGTATTGAGCGCACAATCTCCTGACGAGGACACGGGAGGGCCAGGTTCTAACAGTGAGCTTGCCAGTCAGAAACCATCTTCCGATACAGCGACAAGACCAAGTGAAGACGGCGAGGGAGTCCCTGGCTACCTTGTCGATGTCAACTTCGATAACGGCCGTGTCCGCTGTGACTATCTGACTCAAGACGAAGATGATACCTTTGATATCAACTGCTATTTGACAGCTCTGCAAGACGATGGACAGGAACTCAAAGCAACAGCATTGCAAAAAGGAAGCGACGTCGAATGGAAAGAGGTTGTTCGTCCGGCAAATGTCGATAGCATCGAATGTAAAATAAGTGGCGACAAACTATCGCAAGACTGTAAGGCAAAACTTGTCGATTCCAATCTTGATACAGCAGTTAAGTTTGACGCAGAAATCAAAGATCTCGTTGACACAAGACAACGCCTTGAATCAACAACCGTATATCTTCCCTATGCAGTTGGCGTGTCAGCAGGGCTTATTCCTTCGATACCATTTGCTTACCAGCCAGCGACAAAGGATTCTTTTGAGTTAAAGCCAACAGAAGAAAAACCTCAACCAGCTCCAGCTGGGTTTCAATTACAAAAACAAGATCCAAAAACGATTGCATTTCACGGTATTTCATCTTCCTGTAAATTAGGAGACGACCTGTATTACGCTTCAGGAGCCCATATCTACCGTTTACGGGCGGGAAAGCTTGAAATATTTGCGGGCGCTTCAAATGTCGGTGTTAAAGATGACGAAAGCCACCGCTTTAGAAAATTATTCGGCGGTGATTTACGGATTAAATGTAAAAAGAAAGGCATTTATGTTGCCGATTACATGCGCCGTCAACTCGTTCTCTTACATGAAAAAGGTAAGGTTGAAGTCCTTGCCGGCAACGATCCTGGGACAGAACTTACAGGCGATGGTAATCCAGCAAAAGGAAGCATCATTGCTGGCCCTTACGATATCGAAGTCACTGATGACGGAATCATCTACTTCACAGATCCCGACAACCGCGTCATTCGCGGGATAGACAAAGAAGGTAAACTATTCTTAGTAGCTGGTACCTACGGAGTTGCCGGTATTTCTGGTGATGGCGGGTCAGCTTTGGCTGCAACGATGGGTTATCCTGTTTCTTTATCATTGGCACCAAACGGCGATCTTTATTTTGCCGATATCGCTTTCCACAATATTAGAAAAATTACTCCGCAAGGCACAATAGAACTGGTCGGTGGTAGCGGAGCGGAAGGATATGCGATAGATGGTGCAACGGCCTCTGCATCGTCTTTAAAGTGGCCGACGACAGTGAGAATAAGCAAGTCTGGAACGGTTCACTACGCAAGTTATTTGTCCGGTGTACGCAAGATCGACGAACAAGGGCTCTTGCAGACCATTGCTGGCGATGCAGGACCTGATGACATTTCTGCTTTGATCAGCCAAAGTCAAGGAAGTGGTGTAAGTATTTTATATCAACTTCCTACCTACGCGGCTCTATCAATTGATGACAAAGACACGCTAATTTATAACTCATTAAGAGGCTTGATGTCTCACAATAAAGCCGGTGAAAAAGCCTTTCTAGTCGGCACCGACGATCATTCAAAAGATTGCGCTAGGGACATTCCTGGTGAAAAGATATCGATGGTCAGACCAGCAAGCATGGTCTATCTAAATGAAAACGAGCTACTCTACATGGATTGGGATTCTCTTGACAGCAGGAGACTTGTGCTACGTAAAATGGTCCGTAAGGATGGCAAAACAACAATCAAACATGTTTACGGATGTAATGTTACAGATCCTTTCCTCCAGTCAAGTGGGACTTTTAGTGCAGGCATGGGTACGATCAAAAAAGGCCCAGATAACCGCATTTATCTCGCTAATCCCTATACCCATCAAATTTATGTACTGGCTGAAAACGGTCAACCGCAGGCTTTCGCAGGAAACGGCACGGGTGACAGCACTGGAGATGACGGACAAGCGCTTACTGCTTCGCTTAATTTTCCCATGGACTTTGATTTTTTACCCGATGGCAGCATGCTTATCGCAGAGTACGGTGGCAACCGCATCCGTCGAATCGCTCCTGACGGAATTATTACAACTTTTGCCGGTACTGGAGAGCCCGGTTTCACCGGAGAAGGAGGGGTAGCGACGGCGGCTAACATTACCCCAAATGGCATCACGGTTAACCCGGAAGGACGTGTTTTCGTGCAAGACTTTAACTTCGTATATTACGAAATCACATCGGCTGGCCTGATTGACGTGATTCAACGTTACGAAGAAAGTCCTCTTAATTATTTGCCGCCATCTATGCGGGACTCTGTTATTGCTAATTACTACAAACAGGGTGTGCGGATCTTTAGTGAACAAGATAAGCTACTTGTGGTCGATTTTTTCGGAAATTTACAGAGCCTATATGCCAATTCAGATCCCACTAATGACTGGGATAACAAGTTGCGCTTTGAATATGAGAAGAAATCTGACTGCGCAACAGGACAGTTGTCGGGAATTATAGAAAAGGCTGGTGATCTCGACCAAGCTATTTCAGGAAGTCTCTCGGTGCTTTGTAGCGGTGCGATTATCGGTGCTGCAACGATTAATACTTGTGGTGAAGAGGGCGGTGTTGAGAAAATTGCAATCTCCCAGCTTTGGAGTGACAACGGTAATATCATCGAAATCGTACGTCCATGCAAATCAAAACTTTGACGTCCTCATCCAGCTAATGGAAAGGGTTTTTCAGCAACTTTCCACAAAAAAATGGACTCCCTAAAGATTGAGAAAACCCATACCCTTCAGGAGTCATAAAATCACAAAAACATCGAAGGCATTTTGTTACTCATCACAGTTTATTTGTATCGCTAAACCGATTTGTTCAATGTCATGTTTGCAATTGTAATTTCCTTCCCCAGAAACATTAATCAAGCTTTTAATACCACTCACTGATCCGGTAAATTTTCCAACTTTGCCCGTTCCCCTGACATCAATATTGACCTTTGAGCCAATACCTTCCATGTTAAAAAAAATCTCCGTTACTTCTTTGGAAATTTCGAAGTCCATATCTACGACGATATCACCGGTGTCAATACATATAACTTGTAGCTTGGGCGCAGAAACAGCAGAAATATCATAACTCACAGTGTTAGCGATGCCGGTCGCTTTAAGAATGAGGACTTTCGTATCGGGATCAGGTTTTTGACCTAATTCTGATACGGAGATACCGTTTACCATATCCGTTTCGGCAGGGCTTGCGCAGTCATAAACAACTGGTGGCTCAGGAGGCGGCACCGGAGTGTCACCTGACTCCTCTCGCTCTACATCTAGGGTCTTTTCGATATCAATGGCTGCATTCTTTTGAGATTTGTGATCGTTTTTTTGCCGTGAAGATTGCTCTTCCACTTGCGAAGAGCTTTCCTTTTTTGCTTGGCTCTTCGATAGTTTTATTTTAGGGTTTGCAGAAAAGTCAGCGCCATTGCAGGCAAACAAAAGGGTGAAAGCAGTGATGTGATAAGCCCATTTGACCTTAAAATTTTTCATTTTTTGACATCCTCTTCAACTTTGAACGAAAGACATTCAGACCCTGCAGATAATTTTTGACTTGTCTCTTGTTAATTTTTCTTACGATTATTAAGCGAAAGAAATCAAGGAAGACGTAAAACTATCCTGCAAAGTTGAATAAACAACTGTGCTTGCGCGCATGAATTTTTACTTGAGATTTGAAAATAGACCTGAGTTTTGGTTTTTTCGGCATTTAACCAACTGAACTTTAGATATTCCAAAACGTTACGGTTTTGATTGGAAGATTCGTCTCTGATTACAGTTAAGCTGCCAGAAACGCCCAAAGGCGAACACACCTGGAGACGATATTTTCTCAACATCAGACGACTTCGAGGATTCTATTGGCGAGGGAAACTTTTAGTCTTTATTCATAGTAAGACAAGGCTCTATCTGACATCGAAGGTATATTCTAATTCACCAATCATCGATTCTTTAACGGGAAAAGAAAGATGACTCAGTTCATAATAAAGGCACTCAATAAATTTGGGTTGTCTTATATTGCCTCCACGTAGCTTTATCTTCTGCATGGTACCTGTTTTTCGCGAAAGCAAGACAGAAAACTTGACGCGTCCCTTGGCGTTTTCTTGGAGCTCAAGTAAATCAAGATAGCAGCGTCGCATAGCTGCATCGTTGACATCAAGAACGCTAATAATCTGTTTCGCATATCGATTATGCTTGAAAAGATTAAGACGATAAAACATCGCAATCTGCCGTGACGAACGGAAAGTAGCGCCTAGATCTTTCTTAGGTTCAACAGCAAGCTTACTTTCTGCAATAGCCTTTTTCCCGGCAAAGAACTCTTGCACTAAGCCGCTGTAACCATCAATAACCGCATAAACAGTACTCTCTGATTTCGGCCTCTTTTCGGAATAAGAATTCGATATCATTTTCCGCCCTACCCAGAGGCCCTTATTGCTATTAGGTTTGATAAGCCAATACCCTAGATTTGAAATGGATGATTTTTTAATTAAAAAAGAAATACGACGTTTCGGTCGCCATACTCTTTTCTTTCCTTCCATATCTACAAGCTCAATACGCCTGACCTTATATTTACCGCTTGGAATTTTCCACACCTGCCCAGGTTGACCGGTAATATCTCCGAGCTTGTGAGAAAATGAGTAGGTCTTTTTACTGATAATATTCTGGAAGCTAAATTTTATCGGCGTCGTTATTAGTTTTGTTTGTTCACTGGCTTTAAAGCCTTTTAGTCGAGCTTTCAGGTAGAACCCTCCTTGCTTGGCGTAAAAGATCTCTCCACGCCACTCCTCAAGAAGAGTATCCTTGGCTATAGCCTCACTTGTGCCGAACAGCGACAAAGTTAAAGCGAAGACTAATACAACGACAATCGACATGCACCTACCACAATCATTGGAAGTTATCCTTGTTGTTTCATTTTACTTCATCTCAAGCCTTCTTGACACGTTGGCAGTATAGCTATGAAATGATTGGTAAAAAAATGATACCATTCAGCCTACGCCAAACTGACGCAACTACATGCAGTCATTGAAAATAACAAGTATTTTTTCGCTTGGCACAAGGCTTGCTTAAAAGTCGCAGAGTGCGCATGGAGTGCTCGGATTTCGAGCAAAGCGTACGAAAAGCTCAGGGGGAGAACCATGAAAAACAAACTTAAAATCTTAAGCATGATAGGCATGGCACTAGTGCTGATACTATGGTTCCTCCCTGGGCTATTGATTATTGAGTCAGAAAGCGACCACAAAGGCCAACCTGACATAGGCCTTAAAGAAGTCGAGGGTGAACAAAACAGCGCCCTTCTCTTAGTCAAACAATTGTCTCCGTCAAATCTATTCACTTACAAAAACAAAATCAATCTCAACGACAAAGGCATTAAACAAATCATTGTGCAGGGAATTGGCGAGGCCACTGTTATCAAAAAGTTTGAACTGGTTTTTGAAAATCAAAAATTAAAGCGCCTTTATGAATTGGAAGGCATACTTGCAGCGGGTGAAGTCAAAAAATCTACCTTTAGTGACCTCAATGGTAAAGGCATAAAATACATCCAAATCATCACTGGAAGCCCTAGTTTAACAGCGCGACACGGAAAGATCGACATAAGGGTTAAAAAACTTCTACTTGCCCAACAATCAAGTCTCTGATGCTTTAACAAGTGAGGCAACCTGACGATAAAAGGACATGACTAGCGCTGGGAGTTGCATGGACCTGTTATCCTGTCCACATTGTCAGAAAAACTACCAAGAAAAGCCTGATAACTTTCAGTACAACAACGCTTGGAATTTACTAAGCAACGAAAAGTACAGCCTTGTCTGTTCTTGCGGTCATATGATTTTTTTAGACAAGAAGTCGACCTCATGGTACGACCCGAAGAAAAACCTTAGAACAAATCTCGTCAAATTATTTGAAAATATTTCAAAAACTTATCGCAAAGTCCCAGGGCTATCCCAGGAAGACTTTGAGCTTTACCTTCGTATTCACAATAATCAAGTGACGATGGAAGAACTGACTACAATAGTTAAGCAAGACTCAAACCTAAAAGAAGAGGTGTTACTAGCCACTCATAGCAAAAACAAAGCAAGCTCACTCATAAAAGACGTCTCATATGGCATTGCTTTCATAGGCTTGTCGCATCTAAAGAATATTATCCTTATCAACGCCATTAAAAAAATTCCCTTTAAAACACAACTTTTTAGCCAAAAAGCCTTTTGGCACAAAGCTTATCTAACGGCTTCGTTGTCAGAGCTTTTAGCTGAAAGGTTTGGTTACCAAGATCAAAAAGAAGAATGCTATACAGCGGGATATCTCTGCAATATTGGAAAAGTTATCGCGTCGCAGTTTTATCCAGAGAAGGTCGACCGTGTTTACAAGCTCATGACTTATCCAAAGGGGTGCACAAAACAGTGGCCGGAGCTTGAAAACCAAGTTGGTCTCATTCATCACGGCAACCTTGGAGAAATCGCTTGCGCTCATTGGTCGCTCCCTCCCCTTACATCAGAAGTTGTCGCACGCCATCACTCGACTCAATACGAAAAGTCCCCCGATGAAAAGCCAACTGCCGCAGAGCTCGTTAGTTTCTGCAATCAGCTCTATCATTATGTCAGCGGTGACGTTTATGTTGCTGACGCTGAAATTATTGAGCATAACGCCAACAGACTAAAACTCGACGACGAAGAGCTGAGACAAATGATCAAAAAATGTCAGACTTACTTTTCAAAGATAAACAACAAACGGCAACACATAGTTAAAGAAGAGAGCTTCGAACCTATAGATCTATCTTTTGCCGGTTGACTGATCGACAAAAATGGCGCTTCCTTATCGTAATTGTTCAACACACCATTTTTTTGAAAGTTTCGGCTTAGGGACAGTTTTATCGAACCAAAATTGCAGCGGCTCTTCAAGACCAATTCCCAGCATATAATTATACAGAGCTTTTTTAAGCCCCTTGCCAAGAAGATCGTGATCACATACAACTGGATCTTGATAGTCTAGGTCATTTTTTGAAAAGTCATCTGGTGAGCGCTCGATTATTTTTACGTTAAATCGATCAGGATCTATCCCTACCGGACTATGAACGGTCGCAGCAAAGCGATGCCAATATGCCGAGTGTATGCATCCATTTAAAAAAAGCTGCCGAACCCTCTCGAGGGAGTCGATGGTTTCTTGCTCCGTTTGACTGGGGAATCCATACATCAAATAAGCATGAACAAGGATACCGGAATCAGAAAATGCTTGTGTTACACGAGCAACCTGTTCAACTGTTACACCTTTGTTCATCAACTTCAAAAGCCTATTTGAAGCAACCTCCAATCCCCCCGTTACAGCGATACAACCGGACTGGGCAAGAAGATCAGTCATCTTCGGCGAAAAACTTTTTTCAAAGCGGATATTTCCCCACCAACTGATGATGATTTTTTCTTCGATAAGTCTGCGCGCAAGAGCAAAGAGGATTTTTGGCGGACAAGCTTCGTCAACAAAGTGAAATCCTGTTTGGCCGGTTTCTTCAATAAGGGCTTTTATGCGTTCAACAAGTGTATCGATATCTGCTTCTTGGTAACGCTTTATATAGTCAAGGCTGATATCGCAAAAACTACAGCGACTCCAATAGCAGCCGTGCGCAAGGGTAAGCTTATTCCATCGCCCATCAGACCAAATGCGATGCATAGGATTGAGCATCTCAGAAAGCGATAGGTAAGCATCTGTATTGAGGCCTTGGTAAGTTGGAATACCCGTATCGTTATGCGGCACATCGTTGTCGTTATCGTTACTGATAAACTCAACTTTTTCATCTTGCTTGACGAAGGTACGGAAAAGATCTTGCCGCACTCGTTTACCGGAAATTTCTTCTAGAATGTTAAGTAAAGGTCGTTCACCATCATCAAGAGTAACGTAATCCACGTAATGGAAAAGACGTGGCTCCTTGAGATCACGCAACTCTGTGTTTACGTAGCCTCCACCCATAAGAACTTTCAATTGAGGCAACATGCTTTTGGCTACTTTTGCAATTCTCAATCCCCCCAGAAGATTGCCTGGAAAGGGAATACTGAGACCAAGAACGTCTGGTTTTTCGCGATCGATAAGTTCTTGAGTCATATCATCTAAGTGACGATCGACTAAAGTTGGAGGACCCTCTAGCGCTTCTACAAGCGGATCAAAACTAGCGACGCTTGCTGCAAGACGTTCTCCGTACCTTGATAGCGAGAACCTTAAATCACTACCATCACTGATTGCTTGAGCAAGATCATCAAGGTACAGACTAGCAAAGTACTTTGCTTTATCCTGCACACCTAAAGCCCCAAACGCCCAGTGGAGCTCTTCATCGTCAATCTGTGCCCACTGCTGGAGCGCCAAAAAACTTGGCCCTTCAGGTAGAAACTCTCGCGTTGCGATCCGCATCGCAAGACTTGAGTCTTTTCCTTGCAAAAAGCGAATAACGACATCCACCGTCGCTATATAGCCATCAAAGTGATCAATAAAGGAATCGACAAAGGCGCTTTTCCGGCAAGGTCCTATTCGCTTAATATGATCGTAAAGCTCTCTCAATCCTGGGACGGAAAGCAGACGAAGCAAAAGCTCGATCGCAGGATCAGCTTGTGTGACTCGGTAACCATGCTTGCGCAGAAAACCGGTAAGGTAAGCAGTCGCCGGGTAAGGAGTGTTGAGCTGAGTCATAGGTGGTGTCACCAGTAAGATTTTGGGTCCACCTATTAATTGACTATTATTTTCGTTGGTTGTCGAAGACATCGGTTTTTTCAGTTGTTAATTACAGTACAGCGTGCCGAAGATCTTCTTCTTAGCATAGATTCCTGTCATCGAAAAACTGCTATCCTTGATGGTCGCGACGATTTCGCCATTTGCAAAGCGTCCGACGAGATCGTAGGCATTGGCAATTTTCGCTGAAATTTCGCCTTCTTGAGTAAAGCTACCATTTGATGACTTATACTCCTTGCCGTTATAATCGATGAATATTGTGAAGCTGCCGTTATTTGATCCTTCGTAGGTCCCTGTAAGGTTTCCACATGGGTTTCTGTAGCCCTCACCCTCAGATAGAGTCGCTGGCGTCGTATCACCATCTGGACTGACTGCAAAGTTTAGGTTTAGCTCTTCGGCTTCCTTAACTTCTACCAATGAATCATATTCAACATACTTAAAATCATAGATATAAAAGACAAATTTATAATTACCAGGAGATAGGTCTTCGAAAGTAAAGCTTCCATTTTTAGCCGACGTTTGAGCGATGGCTCCATAACAAGAGAGTACCTGTGCGATTGGTTGTGTTTCTCTGTAGATGCATACCTTCTCAAAGCCTTTATCGACTGTTCCTGTCAGCTTAGAGGATGCCTTTTCCTGGACAGCACGCGCCACAGAAGCGAACGTGAAAGAGCGCTCAGTTGCACCAAATTCTGTCGTTTCTTTAAGTGCTGCGTTCCAGTCTAAATAGATCAATATCTCATTCTTTTCACCTGGATTCAGCTCAATTGACTCCTTAACAACAAAAGATTTTGCTGTATCTTCTGTAAAAGAGACACTCGCTGCTTGATCATTCTGCAAGGTGAGAGAAAGCGGCTGAGCTTCGTCTAGGAGGATCGTAATTCTATCAAATTGGTCGATTTCAACATCCTCATCGGTGACGATTTCAACTCCCCCCTTTGCACTTGATGAAGAGAAATCGATACTTTGTGAGAAGTCTGTTTTTAAGAGATATGTTTCAAGAGAATCGCCAGAGCCCTTCGATACTTCGACAGCGCTGATACGCATCTGTATGTTCTTAAAAGTTGAACTGTCGACACTCGCTAGTGAAATACTCGCTTTAGTTTGCTTGCCATCATCTGGTTTTTCACCACGTGGATTACCGATCTCAATACCGCACGCAACTATAAGCCAGAAAATAGATAATAGTTTTA
>CAZBDM010000003.1:2068-8064 GCA_964490675.1 uncultured Oligoflexales bacterium | reverse complement strand
TCATTATGTCAGCTTTCATTTTTCCGATTCCTTTTCCACCGCTTCAATTTCTTTGGTCACTGGGAAGAACTGTATGTTGATCTGGTTGATTTCGTTTCCTGCTTGATCTTCGCGTGAAAGCTCTAACAATTTTTGCCGAAAGGCGATGATTTCTTCTTTGATGCGACTTCTCAAGGTATCTGAAGTCGAGATAATCACAGATGAGATATCACGTTCATCTGGATCAACGGTTGTGATCGACTCCTTTGCGAGTTCAATCATTTGCTGATGATAGGTCACAACAGCCATGCCATAGACTTCCGCGCCGGTGCTGAGGGTGATCCTGGAAGGGACACAACGCTTCTTATCTTCATCAAAGACCAGATACCCGAGTCTTTTTAGTAACGCGATACTTTTTTCAGCTTGTTTTGGGGTGATAGCTGGAACAAGTTTTTTACTGATCCACTCTGGATCGTCACTCACCTGCTCTAAGCTTAAAAGCTCTAGGATAGCTGCATGATACCAATGAGAAAAAAACTCAAGATGCTTGCGATCTATTTCGCTTGGAAGTGCTTTTGCCTTAAGGGAAATCAGCTGATCAAAGATTAATTTGCGTTTCGTAAAGTCTTTTTGGGATTCATAATCAACAAGATTGAGAAGATAGCGTCGCTCTGCGCCTTTGATGGCAAGGAGAGTAATAAACTTCTGTGCACCTTTTACACTCAGCTGGCGTTGTTCATGAGCAACAAGATAAAGAGTGTTACAAGCCCCGAAACCAAAATCTTCAGCGAATTTTGTATAGGAATAACGTCCATAGTGCTCCTTTAAGCTCATAAATATCGCTTTAACAAAGGAGGCTGACTCCATAAAGGTTGTTGGCTTGACTGCACTACAAACCCGTCTGATTTCCGACTTATTCATCACTCACCTCTACCCCAACTATTCGGAAAATAGCGCAAAGATCTTTAATTAAATTAATTCATTTAAATTAGTACTATAGCATATCTAGGTAGGTTTTTTGTGATTTTTTTTGCAAAAAAAGGTGGTTTTCGTTGGGCAAAAGACGACGCCATCCCCCGCCAGCTTTGCGAGCAACGCATGCCATGCAGCGAATAACCTATGTTGAGGAATCTTTACTTTTGATAAACGTAGACTATGCCACTAACAGCCTCACCATTAGCGTGGAAACCAGGCGCCCCGACCAGCACATGCTCATTGGATACCGCAACAGATTCGCCATACCCATCGTTAGGAAGAGCATTTTTAGAAACAATGACATTATTCTGCAGCACCCAGCTTACTTGACCCTGGTCTTTGGAAAAGACGCTTAAGCTACCCTGCGAACCGCCTTCGGCAACGTAATCGAGGTCGGCAATAAAAAGACTATCACTTGAGAAAGCGAGTGAATTGCTGTACCCCCCCATACCAGGAGTGCTGCTTTCAGCCACCAGGGTTCCCCCGTCAGCATAATCAAAGATACGCAGCAAACGGTCTCCACCGACACCGAGCGCCGCCAATCTTGTACCGTCGATGACGATATCCTCTCCCCATCGATCACCGCTTGCATCTCCCGAACTGCTTAAACCCGAGCGCACCTGAAGATCCACAGAAGACTGGGTATAATTCCAAGTGAAACCTTTTACTAAGCCAGTATCACCATTATCAGAGGGATCAGATGCAGCCATAAACCCTTCGGTAACAGCGACAGCCGTCCCAAACCCAGCCCCGCCAGCCATTTCATTATCAGTCAATAGACCCAAATCAAAGCCACCACCTGTTTGACGTAAATCTAATAATCGAAAGACAAGAACCTGCCCTTCGTCAAGAGCTACTTCGTTTCGACTTGGACAACCGACAACAACGACGTCTCTATGGAGGGCAATATCGAATCCAAAAAATTGAAGCGAATCGCACATAAGCCTGCTGATGAAAGCATCTCTGACGTGAGCCCACGTGTCACCGACAAGCTCGTAAACTTTAAAATCCCCACCATCCTCACCGGGAGCACTCGCGACCGCCCAGCCGCTATCGATAGCAACACTAAAACCGAGCCCCCACCGACCTGACTACCCTGAAAGCTCTTCATCTCGCGCCAACCATCGACAGATGAATACTTGAAGAAGTAGACTGCACCTGTTCCTTGGCTTTTACCCGGAGCGCCAACGATAGCCCAATCGCCACTGATATCAAGATCGAAACCAAACTCATCGCCAGCAGCAAAGTCACTTGCCACGAGATATCCTTTGAAACGATCGAGCAACTCAGCTTCTAAAGGACTATCCAACCCACTCTTATCGAGCGAGCCCAACTGATAATGACCAACACCTTTCATAAAAAATCGGTAAAATTCACCTTGCCACTGAATCTGACTGGGAGGAATGTAACCCAAATAAGTGCGACCATCTTGCTTCTTAACACGATAGAAAACACCTGATTGCGAACGCTCCTCCGCACTAAATGCCTGTTGATGTCTCATCTCAAGTTCGTACTGCTCGATTTCCTGATCCGCAATAGTTTGAGAAAACCTAATGTCGACTGAACGATCTGTCTTCACAATTTCGGCACCGCGCAACCCAACGAGATATGCTGCAGTGGTATCGTTAGCAACATTCGCACCTTCGAAAACCTCGGCTTCTTTGCCTTCGTTGCGATACTGTTCAGGTATGTAAACTTTCACGTCTTCTTTATCGACGGGTTGTTGCTGTTGATCTCCGCCTTCACCAGAAGAAGGCCGCCGATCAGCTCCGCCATTACCTTCAGAAACAGCCTGATCGACTCCTTTTCCACCACTCGAAATAGATCCACCTGATGACGCAGTAATAGCCCCCGCATTACAGCCCGCAGCAAGATGGCTGAGTAACAGCAAAATCAATAATTTCATAAGGATTTCCTAAAAGCCTCTATAGATACAACTCTCGTCTCGTTAACATTATCGGAAACGCATAACTAGCTTTTAGAACTCACCCAAAAAAGCGGTGTTCTTATGCCCTTAAGAAGAAAATTACAAATTATTCGGAGACCATTGTCAGTGCAGTGAATCGGGGCCACTCATTCTCCATGCCGACAACCACACCTTAACCAGTCAATTATCTTATCTTTTAAGAGAGCTCAAACTTCCACCTTAAGTATTTTAACTTGAACTCCGACATCGTTTAATATAGTTTAAACGAATTGCCCCGCAACCAACAGAGAGGCATTTTAACATATGGTTAATTTAAACAAAAAAGTTCATAATAACTTAAACAATCGACTGAAGGTTTTCTTCGACGGTGGTTGCCACTTGTGTTCGCGCGAGATCGACATGTACCGTAAACACGACAAAAACAACGTTTTACAGTTTGTCGACATCAGCGCCCAAGACTTCGACGCCAGCACAGAGAACCTCGATCCTGAAAAAGTCTACAAGTACTTTCACGTTAAAACACCCGAAGGTAAGGTCATCTCTGGGGTCGATGCATTTCGCGAAATTTGGCAACGCCTTCCGAAGTTTCACTGGATGAACCGCATCGCTAAAATAACACCATTTAAAAAATGCATGGACTTGGGTTACGGACTTTTTGTTCATGTCCGGCCCTTATTACCTCGTAAGCAAGGATGCGGGCCTGGCACATGTTACGTACCAAGCAAGAATAAATTCTCAAAAGGCAATTAACATGTCCACCTCTACACCCAAGTGGCTTTTTTGGACCTTGATCGCTGCTGGCATTTACAATATCGCCTGGGGTGCATGGGTCATCCTATTTCCCTCATATAGCTTTGCCGTTTTCGGTATCGAACCCCCACGCTACCCGGAACTATGGCAGTGTATCGGCATGATAGTTGGTGTTTATGGTCTGGGGTATATCATTGCAGCAAGAGATCCAAATCGCCATTGGCCCATTATATTAGTAGGCTTTTTAGGTAAGATCCTCGGACCCATTGGCTTTGCAAAGGCATTGATTGACGGAACCTTTCCTCTTTCTTTTGGCATCAATATTATCTTTAACGATCTGATTTGGTGGATCCCTTTTTATATAAGCCTCAAACGCACCTATGACGAATCTCTTAAAAACTCACCCGAAACCCCTCGCCTCTTTCGCAAAAGGATGTGACTCGAAGCTGACGTATGATTTAAGCGAAAGCAAGCCATGTTCTTTACAACCAAAACCAGGTTGATTTAGGATCATCGAAAACATGATTAGCAGGACCTAACGATCCACAGTCAATTTCCTGTCGAACTTTCAATCAACAAATCGTACGATAAAAGCAAACAAAGTCGGGAAAAAATCCATGCGCAAACTTTTAATCGTATCTATTGTCTTTTCTTTTTCAACGCTTAGCATTGCTGGAACATTGCTAAATCCCAAGGAAGCTTTAGGGAAGAAGATCTTTTTTGACAGGTCTTTATCACAGCCCGAAGGACAATCTTGTGCAAGCTGCCATGACCCAAAGGCTGGATGGTCTGGCCCAGATTCACAGATAAATTTAGAAAAGGGCCCATATCATGGCGCCGTTAACGAGCGCTTTGGCAACCGAAAACCACCGAGCGCTGCTTACGCAAGCTTTTCACCCGTCCTTCACATCGATGAAGAAGAAGGGATCTTCATCGGTGGTGCCTTCTGGGACGGAAGAGCTAGCGGTGAACGCTTGGGAAGCCCCACCGCCGAACAAGCTCAAGGACCTTTTGTCAATCCTGTAGAACAGAACCTTCCCAACGCAAGAGCGGTTGTCATGAAAGTCTGCCAATCTTCCTACAGAGAGGACTTTCAGAGTCTTTACGGCGAATCTATTTGCCAACATACTGAGTTGGCTTTTGATAAAATCGCTGATGCGATCAATGCATACGAATCCTCTAGGGAACTCAACGCCTTTTCATCAAAATTCGATTTCTTTGTCAAAGACAGAAGAAATTTCCCACTCACCCGCGAGGAGCACCGCGGACTGATGATATTTATGAAAGAGGACATGGGAAACTGCGCAGCTTGCCACAGTTTATCACCGCGACCAGGGTCGCAACCGTCTTTATTAACCGACTTTAGCTACGATAACATCGGCACCCCCAAAAACCCGACAAACCCTTGGTACGCTATGCCAGAAGAATTCAATCCGCACGGAAGTAACTGGATTGACCCTGGTTTAGGAGGGTTTTTAGCAAGTCACCCTCATTACTCTAGCCATGCCGCAGCTGAATATGGCAAACATAAAGTCCCCACCCTTAGAAATGTCGACGCTTGCCCTCATCCTGATTTCGTAAAGTCTTACGGTCATAACGGTTATTTCAAATCTCTTAAAGAGATCGTCCATTTCTATAACACGAGAGATGTCCTGCCACGCTGCGAAAGTGAGTTCGATCCGCAACCAAGCATCAACTGTTGGCCGACCCCGGAGGTCGAAGAAAATTTAAACAGGGATGAGCTTGGCAACCTAGGTCTAAGTGAAGAGGACGAATGGGCACTCGTTGCTTTCCTAAAAACACTCACAGACGGTTGGCAACCCCCACGATAGAAGTCGCCTATGAATGATGCTCGAGTTGTTCTGTCAACTTTTACATGCGCCATATTTTAAAATGCTTCGCTGAGCTAGCCTCAATCGGTTTTGCATTGTGGAGTCATAGATCTTTTTTGTTCAACCCACAGATTCGTATTGCTTTGTCACTGCATGTAAAAAAGCATGATTGGGAACCCACAATGACGACCAACTCGCAGATTGGGTTGTAAAAAAGTTTTTTAAAGAAACGAAGTCGACAAGTTTTTTTTCTGCTAAAATAAAACAAACTCTCATTTAATGGCAGGAAAACACTATGTTTGACAAGCTAGCCCTTGTGTTTCTCTTTCTCGGTTTGACCTCTTTTACTTCTCAAGCAAGCTCACCACTTGATCTCTCAAAAGAACTCCTTGCCATCCCCAAACAAGCAGTTTCCTCTAGCATGAAAGCGAAAATAAACGACATGGGGTTTGCTGTTGCTTATGAATATAAGGCATTTTCTGTCCTTCACTTGAAACACAAGTCCTCGTCAATGACATTCGCACAGTCGCTTG
>CAZBDM010000003.1:0-2058 GCA_964490675.1 uncultured Oligoflexales bacterium | reverse complement strand
GATCTCCTGCAAAGCTCTGAGCTTTTCGCATCCATTGAAAAGAATCAAATCATCACCATCAACACATCGAACACCCCAAACGATCCAGATTTTGATAAGCAATATGCCCTAGACAATAGGGGGCAAAGCGGCGGAACCCCTGATGCTGATATTGATGCTCCCGAAGCTTGGCAACAAAAAAGATCGAGCCGTAACATCTTAATCGCAGTCATTGACTCTGGGATTGATGATCAGCACCCAGACTTAAAAGACAACATGTGGCAAAACCCAGGTGAACGAGGACAAGATGCCGAGGGTCGCGACAAGAGAACAAACGGCATCGATGATGATGGCAACGGATACATAGATGACTTTCGCGGCTGGGACTTCACTAATAATGATAACAATCCAATGGATGACAACAAACACGGTACTCATTGCGCAGGTATCATTGGGGCAGTTGCAGATAATGGGATCGGCATTGCTGGAGTCAATTGGCAAGCATCGCTTGTTGCCATAAAGTTCATTAACGAACGCGGTACAGGTTCCCTGAGCAACGCTCTCAAATCGGTCGAATATGCTATTCAAATTGGTGCTCATTTGACAAACAATAGCTGGAATCTACAGTCCGGCTCAGAAACCCTCAAGCTGGCCATCAATACAGCCCTTAAAAAAGGCATGCTATTTGTCACTGCCGCAGGTAATAACAAAAGCAATGCCGA
The DNA here is from genome assembly GCA_964490675.1 of uncultured Oligoflexales bacterium. Taxonomy (GTDB): domain Bacteria; phylum Bdellovibrionota_B; class Oligoflexia; order Oligoflexales; family JAWKNZ01; genus CAZBDM01. The sequence goes on along the minus strand of CAZBDM010000003.1, from coordinate 1,357 downwards.
CAGAAACGCAAACTACCCAGGTGCCTATCAACTTGTCAATACAGTCTCAGTTGCGGCAAGTGATAACAATAACCAATTAGCAGGTTTTTCTAGCCGTGGAAGATACGGGGTCGATATAACAGCGCCTGGGGTCGATATCTTCTCAACTATTCCCAACAACTCCTACCGCTTTTTAAGTGGCACTTCGATGGCCGCTCCGTTGGCAACAGGCATGCTCGCTCTCGCAAAAAGCCTCTACCCTTCTCTCTCAGTAAGGCAACTTAAAAATCGTCTAATTTATTCCTCTGTAGCTATCGAAAGCTTACACGATAGCTCCCTCGCAAGAGGACTCGTCAATCTAAACAACCTCCTTAAAGACGACTTTCAAAAGCCCAGCTCTCCTAGCGGAATTTATACTTACGAAAAAGGACCGCAGTCAGTCTCTGTCGCTTTTGATTCTTCAAGCAAGCAAGATACCCCCCCTGAAGCACTGCGCTACCAAATAAAAATCTCAGAATCTCCCATAGATAGTGAAGCAGATTGGCAACAAGCCGACTACGTCGACTCACAGTTCTCCTACGGTGATAAGATGACTGCTCAATTAAGCAACCTTCCGGTCAACTTTGTTGGCTACCTTGCTGTCAGAGCGATTGACCCTTACGGCAACTTCAGTGAACTAAGTCAACCACGCAGGCTTGTCACTAAACGCATCGATTTAATCTATTCAAACGAAGCCAACGATCTTAGAAAAATGAGACAAACAGGAGATTGGGGCTTACAAGATTATTCGTCTAGTCGCGGATCAGTCTTTTCTGACAGCCCAGAAGGAGTCTATCAGAACAAAGAAAAAAGCTATCTACGGTCTTCGCGTATCAAAATCAACCGCCAAGATTTAATCTTTTCTTACGATATCAAATACGACCTCGAGAAGTTCGTTGACTTTGTTTACTTAGAAATAAGGACCTCATCAAACAACGAATGGCAAGAGGTACGACGCTTTAACGGAACATCTGTTTGGCACACACGGTCAGATCTTTTAGAGGAATTCTTAAACGAAAGTGATGATTGGTTACAGTTTCGCTTTCGCGTCAATACAAGCATTCTGACGCAAATGGATGGCATACTGCTCGATCGCTTCAGACTGTTTTCAAAACAAGAGCTCGAAGAGAAGTAGCATCAGTATAGTCACTACTTGCAACCAACAAGATCTGGAAGATCGCGGTCTTCAAAGGAAAATGAGCAGAGTTTTGCTTGTTTAAAGCCTTTTTTAAGTCGACAAATCTTTTTGTCGACTTTCTGAGGGTTCATTTGAACGTATTGATGAGCCTCACCGGTACTAAAATTGATATCTATCATCGTCGTATCACCATTCTCCATG
>CAZBDM010000002.1:23395-33399 GCA_964490675.1 uncultured Oligoflexales bacterium | reverse complement strand
AAGAAACCTGCCATTTTCATCTTGAATACTGGCTTTCAGCCCCAGAAGCATACCCTTTAGGGGTGATGACAAGGGCTGTCTTGTCTAATCATAAAAGAAACATTCTCTTGTCTTTGGATTTTGACCCAGACAATTGGCACATAGGTGCGAAAGATGCTGCTTTTCTTGTCAAAGTCCCCTATCCGCAGCACTTTGGATACCAGGTAGGCAGTCTGATCGTTACAGCGAAAGAAGGCTCCGATCGTGCACAACTTTTAAGCTACCTAGAATCGCTTGGGATGGTCTACATCAAGCCACTATCCAAAAACACAGCCTCCTATAGCTTGGAAGCACACCGAGAGATAGATACGCTCGACTATATTAGTAGGGATCCACTGGCGACAGCTCTCATAGAGGAAGTACAACTCAACGAGCGCTCAGAATGGGTCGCGCTGAGACGTAAGGTTTTAGAGTTTTCTTTTGATTGTCAGTGAGATAAAATTAAAATTAATGCGAAAGAAAGGATCTCCGTGTCTGAAGAAAGCTCACCTAAGGACAAAGACCTAATTGTCTGGATAGATATGGAAATGACTGGTCTTGATCCGCAAGTCGAAGAAATCATCGAAATTGCTACCATCATAACCGACAAAGATTTGAATATCGTCGCGACTGGCCCAGAACTAGTTTGCCACCAAGATGAAAGTCGTTTTGAAAAAATGGATGACTGGAATCAAAAACAACACAAAAAATCAGGCCTCTGGGATAAAGTGATTGCTTCTAAGATTTCGATGAAAGAAGCGGAAAAACAAACTTTGGATTTTATAAAGCAATACGTACCTGAAAGAACAGCACCACTTGCTGGCAATAGCGTTTGGCAGGATAGGCGGTTTTTGAATCGTTATATGAAATCAATCGATGACTATTTACATTACCGCATCATTGATGTTTCAAGCTTTAAAGAGTGTATTTGTCGATGGTTTACAGACTTCAAGGAATTTGAAAAACAAAATACCCATCGAGCTTTAGATGACATCAAAGAAAGCATCAATGAGTTAGCCTATTACAAGAAAAATTATTTTCAAGAAACTGAAAATAAATGACATTGATTCATTCAATCGATTCTGGTCCTCTTAAAATTAAGTGGGTCAATGCTGATGCTCAGTTAGATCTAAATGAAATGAAACAAAGTCTTCATCAAGATGAATGGATACACAGCAAAAGGTTCAAACATCAACAAAGACGACTTGAGTTTTTGAGCAGTAGATGGCTTGCCCATCAAGAAATTTCTAAAACATATGCTATATTAAACCATCAAAAGGGCTTTCCTATCTGGCCCGACAGTTTTACCGGATCGATCACCCATAAAAATGGCTTTGTTGCTACATGCATTGATTCGTCGGAATCTTATTTAGGAATAGGGATTGACCTCGAGTCGATCACTTCATTCAATTCTAAGTTAGAAAAGAAAATCTGCGTTCCAGAGGAAAGCCAACTTGTCGATAGACTTCTTAAAAAATACGGCAATGAGAGAACTTACTGGTTAACAATTATGTTCTCATTCAAAGAGTCACTTTTTAAGAGCCTTTATCCCATTGAACGAACTTTCTTTTACTTCAACGATGCTAAGATTACATCTATTGAACCTGAAACCGATAAAATTTGCGCATTATTAGGAAAAAAAACATCGGCATTTACACCACTAGGACATTTTTGTCATGGTTTTTTTCATAACATTGATCTCTTTAACAATAGATTAATATTGACCTCAACCTACGAAAAAAGAAAAAGTACGAAATAGATTCTTTTCTCTTCCAACAATAGTCTGATATTATGTTTATAGGTGCCGACATAAACATAAAATGGCGCCATAGGCTATAGGCCTAGGAAAGGAGGTGATGCTGGGTGGATAGTGATAGTAAGAAATTTAAAATCACACCTAGCAGCAAGGAGGTTAGGGTCAACTAAAACCCTTTAACTGAAAGCTGCGTACCGGCATCCCAAGAAGGTGGGGCGCCGGTGATTCATTTTCTCCCCTGAATTGATCGATCAACAAAACTCTTCTGAACCGCATCTTTTCTTATCATCTTAAATTCCTATGAATTTTATTTTTACAATCTCATTCTTTTCAATCGCGATTTCATAAGTCATTTTTGAAACCTGAAATATGTAAAAATTTTTGACAGCCATCAAAGAAATACTCCCCACTCTATTTAAATATCACTGTTATTTCAGCATTATGAATCGGTACACATGTTGCAAATCTTACCTTGAGGCTGTTTCTGCCTCTCCACAACCACTCGTGAATCCCTGCCCGCGGAGAACTTATGCCTAGCCGAATCTTATTCATTGTTCTTGCCTTATTCTTGACACAAGACCTAGTTGCTAAGCATGCTGTTACACCTACTAAGAGCATTAGCATGGAAAAGATTAGTGCTGACAAACTTTTTGGAAGCTCGAAATACAAATCTGTCAAAGGTCGCGAAATATTTATTCTCAGACAAAACTTGGAAGGCGTTAAGCATCGCTTTCTCGTACAAGGGGGAATTCACGGCAACGAAACCCTCGCTCCGATCTTCGTCACCTGGTTGCACAAACGCTATCAAAGCGGCCGTAGCTTATTAAATGACTTATCTCAACATGAAGACGTAGCAATTGACTTCATACCTTACGCCAACCCTGATGCGACCTACAGAAGATCGCGTTACAACGCCAATGGTGTAAATCTAAATCGCAACTTTTCTGTACTTTGGGGGCGTGCTTACGAGCCTTTCGGGCAAAGAGCATTTAGCGAACCAGAAACAGCATCAATAAAAAAACTCTTTGAATCCTTTTCTTATACAGCTACGGCAGATGTGCATGGATACATTAACTGGATAGTCGCACCTTCGGCACCTGAGTCCATTTCTCTAAACAGCAAGATTAAAGATCAACAGGCAAGACGTTATCCTCATTGGTTAGCCTCGCTTAAATCCGCTCTAAAAACCCTTGTTAGTCCTTACACCATCAAACGCCCTGCCGACCTCGGTCACGGAGGTTCATTTGAAGATTGGGCTTATTGGAAACAGGGAAGTTTTGCTTTCTGTCTAGAGCTTGAGTCAGAAAGACGTTTTCAAACCTTCCCTTTATCTATCACAGCTAAGCTTAATCAGACTCAACTGCTAAAACCGAAACTCGATCGCTTTTATCGTTACGAAAAATATATTTATCAAATGTTCAAAGAATCTATGCTAATCAAAGACAGAAGAACGATCGCATCTAATGATTAATATCAATAAAGATTGCTAATGGAAATTGTCGAAGAGTTTACCGATCTAGAGAAGTTCTGTCGCAGCTGCTTAGTTTTTTTGGAAAAAAGAGAGGCGGAAAACAACCTTTTTATTGGACTTCTTAACACTTTGAAATCCAATATTTTTCACTTTTCAACAGAACGTCCGAGGTTCTTCGCTGTTTTTGAAAGACAAAAAATCGTCTCAGCAGCGATGATGACTCCTCCTTATAATTTGATCCTCACGAGATCCGCTAAAAGACACTTAGACGCTTTGAATGATTACTTTGAAAGTCAAAAAATTTCCTTACCAGGAGCACTTGGCCCGAAAGAGACTGTTTCTTACTTTTCTAAAGACTATGCAAAAAGACGTGGATTGACCGCGACATTGCGCTTTGCTCAACGCATTTTTCAGATTTCTAAACTTAAAGATGTTTCATACTCGCCCGGTCAGATGAGAAAAGCAGTTCAATCTGATCAAGAAATCGTTTGTAAATGGGCTGAGTTATTTGCTATCGAATCTGGCTTAAGTAACCATGAAATTAAACGGTCAGCAAAAAGTGCTCAGAATAAAATTGAACAAGGATCTATTTTCGTTTGGGAAGATCACACTATTAAGTCTATGGCTTCCTTTATGGGCCCGACTCCCAATGGTATCCGCATCGGCTTTGTTTATACTCCTGAAGATTTTAGAAAAAGGGGTTACGCAACTTCTATTACAGCGGCATTAAGCAACCATCTCCTTAAACAAGACCGATCGTTTTGTTTTCTTTTTACAGACCTCTCCAATCCGACATCTAACTCGATTTACAAAAAAATCGGCTATGAGGAGGTTTGTGATATTGATCTTATTGAATTTTATTCTTAAAAAATGGCGGCAATGAAAAGGCATAACCAAATCCACCTTCAGAGAGATAACTAAGACTTCCGCTGACTCTACGAAAGCGATCGCGATCAAACAGATTTGGGTCAATTTCATGGTTAGAGGCAAGCGTCCATGACCACATACCCCTTGGATAAGTCGGCACGTGACCGATGTAAGGGTAAATATTTTTAAAGCCTCGTCTGATGTTATTCTGAATGCGACCCAACATATCTTTCCCGTACCAAGGCGATTCAGATTGCGCCACCATCACACCGTCTGACTTTAAGGCACGGCGTACCGATTGATAAAATGCGCCTGTGAAGAGACCTTCACCTGGTCCAATAGGATCGGTTGAATCTACGATAATGATGTCAACTTCATCGTTCAAACTCTTTACGTAATCGATACCGTCACCTACACGTACGGTAACTTTTGGATGATCCAAAGCACAAGCAACATCTGGAAAGAACTGCTTTGAAGTATCAATCACCATTTGGTCAATTTCACATAAAGTGACACTTTCTACTTCTTCATGTTTAATAAGTTCTCTCACTGTTCCGCCATCACCCCCACCGATAACAACGATTTTCTTGGGATCTTTATGCAAACAGGCTGGCACGTGAGAAATCAATTCGTGATAAACGAATTCATCGACATCCGTAATCATCACACAACCGTCGATGACAAGCATTTTACCGTAAGCTACGGTATCGACAACTTCTACTTTTTGAAATTCAGATTGTTCGGAAAACAGAACGTTTTTGATTTTGTATTGATAGCTGACTTGACCTAACTCAGATTCGGAAAACCAAAGAGACATGCGAATGACCTATTTGTTTCTTTTTTCCTGGCTTCTTACGTACTCTCTGAAAGACGCTCCGTCGTCCATGATATTTTTGTAATTACGCCGGTTATTTTGGTTTTGACGACCTCGGTTAAAATTTGAAGAGCCGCCACGATTATAGTTTCCTGAACGGTTTTGTTGTCTTTGATTATTGCCGTTCCCGGAACTATTACCATTGATGTTACGCATAGTCGACTTTCTTTCCATTATTTCCCAGGCTCTCAAAACTAAGCCTTCGGCGAGCAATTCTCCCGCAAACTCGTCGACGCTCACTCCTTCGTCTACTGAAGACTTCTTTAATTTTCTTATGAGGCTTTGAGAAAGTTTGATGGTGAGTTGATTAAGATCTTCTGGCCCAGCTGGCATTTCCGATTGGGATTCTGTTATTAATGGTTCAGATGGAGAGATTTCCTCAGTTAGTTCAATAACTTCAGCCTCTGAGTTTAAGGACTCAACAGCCATTTCAACTTCTTCTTGGCTAGTCGTCGTAGGCTTACTTTTTGACGTCGATTTGGTTTTTTTGCCACGTGATGGCTTCGCTGATTTAGGTTTTGCTGTTGGCACAACGGCTCCTCTTCTATGTAAATAACTAAGATCATAAGTCTTTAATTGAGACAGATCTGATGAAAATAATCTAGATAAGGTGTGGTTACAGGAAAAAATAAGATCCGTGATCTCGCCAATTGGCTCCTGATTTACTTAAAGGGATTAAGTACGATAGAAACTAGATCCCTCATGGTGATCCCTTCAGATGCCGTTCTTATCGTCATCCGTCAAGGTAAATATGAAAAAGAAATCGCCACACCATAAAAGAAACAGTAATTTCAGTAATTTAAGAAACTTATTCTTACCAACGATTCTCTAATTCCGCAACAGATTTTGGAATCTCAACGGTTAGATTTTCTGATTTTTGATCTGTGATCAGAACATCGTCTTCGATTCTAATGCCTATACCCCTGAAGCGCTCTGGTGCATCTTGATCGTCTTTCGGAATGTAAAGGCCTGGCTCAACAGTGAAACACATACCCGGCTCGAGAGCTCTACCCAACGGTTGATTATCGTCTCCCTTGTAGGGACCGACATCGTGAACGTCCATTCCGATCCAGTGGCTGGTACCATGTGGATAATACTTTTTATAAGCGTTACTTTCAATGATTTTACTTTTCGTACCTTTCAAAATACCTAAGTCGATTAACCCATCAATGAGAATATCTCTAGATTTTTCATGGACTTTCGCTAATGAACTGCCAGGCTCAGCTAACTCGACAGATTGTCGCTGAGCTTCCAAGACAACTTCGTAAAGCTCCTTCTGAGCGCTACTGAAAGTTCTACCAATCGGAAAAGTCCGCGTCACATCGGATGCGTAATAAGCGAACTGGCAGCCAGCATCAATAAGCAGCAAATCTCCATCCTTCAGCTCTTGATTGTTTTCAATATAGTGAAGGATACATGCATTTCCACCACCAGCTACAATGGCCGGATAGGCTTCCATGTCAGCACCGTGATAGAGAAACTCTGATAAGAGAAGCGCATAAACCTGTTTTTCGTTCATCCCTGGTTTAACTTCTTTGTATACCCGCTTAAAAGCTTTAGCGGTAATAGAAGCTGCGATACGCATGCGCTCAATCTCTGCTGGAGATTTGTAAAGCCGAATTTCACCCGCTAACGCTTCACTATCTAAAATGGGTAGCAGATGTTCAACAAACCTTGGTTTCATACGCCTTGTCTTTTTAAGACATTCGATCAATTGAAAATCAGCCTGCGCATCCATACCTAACTGATAATAAACCCCCTCATGACCATGCAAAAGCTTGGGGAGCAAAGTCCAAAGATCAGCGATAGGGTGAGCGCAGTCTACAGCAAGCTCAGTCACTGCATCTTCAACCCCTAATCGTCTTCCGTCCCACTGTTCAGCAAGGGGGTCTTTTGGACGCAAGAAGACGTGAACTTGTTCTCCATGCGGCTTATTTGGGACGATTAGCAAGGCTGAATCTGGCTCTTCAAAACCACACATATAGTGAAGAAAGCTCTCCTGCCTGTAGTAATTCTCGACATCGCGATTTCTAATCGTATGAGGCTGAGCGATAAGCAGCATAGCGTGCGGACCAAGCTTTGCTTTCACCTTTGAGATACGGTCTTTATAGTTGATCTGCGTCACTTTGTGCATGTTTAGGCCTTTATCTCTATCCATATTAAGTCTTTCAAGCGTTTTATAACAGTCTTTTGCTATTAGCAAACGTTAGACATTGTGACCTTGCCTTGTTATGATTTCATTGGGAAAATTTTGCGGTTTGCACTAGAATTGAAAGTTTTTTGCTTGTAAGCCATCCTTTTTTAAAGAGGCCTTGTTATGCCATTAACCAAAGCTCTTACAACCGTTCTGCTATCTGTTTCCATATGCGCAGGTTCTTCATTTGCCGCCCAAGCCAGCAATCAAAAACTAGTCCTGGCATGGGAGAACGCGCCTCGTTCCATCGACCCTAGATACAGCATCGACGCAAATAGTCAGTATTTGGAAGATTTGCTTAACTGCTCATTAGTTAACTTCGATGAAACAGGGGCGACGACAAACTACTTGGCAAAATCGATCGAGTGGAAATCTCCAACGGAGCTCTCGGTCAAAATTAAGCCAGGTATAAAATTTTCAGATGGTGAAACAGTTAAAACCGCAGATGTTGTCGCAACTTTTCAGTTCTTTCTTGATGAAAAAATATCTCCACCATCTCCAAGAGCATCAGCTTTTAAACCTGTTGAGTCGGTAACTAGCGGCAAGAAAGGTGAAATTATTTTTAAGCTGAAGGAACCCGATGCTACCTTTGTTACCAATCTAATTGTCGGTATCCTTCCCGCCAAGTTTGCAAAAATGGCAGGGCCTCTCACAATGGAACAAGGAGTAAGTGGCTGTGGACCGTACGTTCTGAAGCAACAGTCTTTAACCACACTTAATTTGCAGTCGAATCCTCATTATAATTTGAGCGATAAAGCAAAAACATCATCCATCGAAATCAAAATTGTCAAAGACGAAACGACAAGATTCGCTAAATTGAGGAGGGGTGAAGTCGATATCATCCAAAATATAGTGAGTCGAGACAAAGTTTCACAAGTTGGTAAAAAATACCCTAGCCTCACCATCAAAAGAAAACCCGCTCTAAAGACTTCCTATATCGGTTTCAACATGAAAGATCCGATTCTTGCCAAACCTGAAGTCCGAAGAGCAATAGCACTCGCGATCGATAGAGAGCCGATCATTAAATATATCTTGAATGGCCTCGCTATCCCTGCAAAAACGATGCTGACACCACAAGATCCATTCATCAGCCAAAAAGTAAAAAGCATCAGCTACAACCCGTCGAAAGCAAAGAAAATCCTGGACGATTTGGGCCTTAAGTCAAAACCACGCTTCAAACTCAGTCTAAAGACAACTCAAAACACCACCCGCATTGCAGTGGCCAAAGCAATCGCTTCGCAACTGGCAAAAATTGGTATCAAGGTTACCGTCCAACCTCTCGAATGGGGGCGGTTTAAGGCAGATGTAGAGCAGGGTAAAGTGCAGATGTGGACTCTAGCTTGGATAGGGTTTAAAGATCCAGATATTTTCCGTTATGCTTTTTCAACCAAGAGTTTTACTCCAAACGGCGGAAACCGTGGCCGCTATAGTAACGAAAAACTCGATAAACTGCTCGACCAAGGAAAGCAAGCGACGGTCTTGAAAGAACGCCAAGAAATTTATGAACAAGTGCAGGAAATTGTCGCTAAAGACCTTCCTTACATCTTTCTTTGGCATGAAGAAAATTTTGCTATTATAAATAAAAAGGTACAAGGGTTTGAGATCTATGCCGATGGAAGATTTTCAGCCTTGCGAAACACCTTTAAAAAATAAGGTTTTATCATTAAGTGTTGGTCTATTGCACGAAAAGACTCCTCGGCTTAATTCCCGTTGGCCTAGGAGTCATTGTTATCGTTGGCCTTTTGATTCATATCGTACCCGGTGATCCGGTTGATATGATTCTAGGAGATTATGCTACACTTGAAGAGAAGACTGAAATGCGCCAAAAGCTGGGCCTTGATCAACCAGTTTTTATTCAGATCGCAAATTACATTGCCAACGTAGCAAAAGGAAGTCTTGGAAACTCCCTGATCTACAACAAGCCTGTAAGCGACCTTATTATCGAACGCATAGGACCGACCGTTGAACTTGCGGTGGTATCCATGCTTGTCGCTCTCTTTATAAGCCTTCCTCTAGGATTAATCAGCGCTGTCAAAAATGGCAAGCCTATCGATTATGGGGCTATGGTTTTTGCTCTTCTCGGGGTAGCAATACCAAATTTTTGGCTTGGACCTATGCTGATTCTCTTATTTTCACTGGAATGGGGTCTTCTACCTGTTTCTGAGAGGGGCGGTCCAAGCTCATATATCCTTCCAGCTATCACTATGGGTACTGCCTTAGCAGCCATACTGAGTCGTATGACTCGCAATTCTGTTATGGAGAACATGCAAGAGGACTACGTCCGTACCGCCCGCGCTAAAGGCCAAAAAGAAACCATCATCGTTATGAAACATGTTTTAAGAAATGCTGCCATTCCTTTGGTAACTGTAGTTGGTCTGCAGTTTGGCGTCTTATTGACAGGTGCAGTAATCACTGAAAGAATTTTTGACTGGCCTGGACTGGGCACTCTCATCCTTGATGCTTTAGGAAATCGTGATTACCCATTGGTGCAGGGATGTGTGTTGGTGTTCTCAGCAAGTTATTTGGTCATTAATTTACTTACTGATATTTTATATGCTGCTGTTGATCCAAGAATCAAACTAACGCAAAAATAGAGTTTTACCTTTGGCAAGATTTGCAGACTTCATCGATAGATTGATCCGATCGCCACGGGCCGTCCTCGGTCTTACTGTCCTTATCTTAGTCACAATCATCGCCATTCTTGCACCTTTTGTGACCCCATATGAGCCTGAAGCGATGGATTTAAGCATGAGAATTGCCCCACCTAGCTGGCAGCATTGGTTCGGGTGCGACCTTAATGGCGGTGATGTCTTCACAGCGATGC
>CAZBDM010000002.1:21354-23385 GCA_964490675.1 uncultured Oligoflexales bacterium | reverse complement strand
GACGATCGGACTATTTATCGGCCTTGTAACCGGCTATTTCGGGGGCTGGGTCGATACAGTATTTATGAGGCTTGTAGACATTCTGATGGCCTTTCCAGGCATCCTTCTGGCGATGTCTCTTGCCGCCCTTCTCGGCCCTAGTGTCACCAACATTATCATTGCCATTGCAGCTACCGGATGGACGTCTACTGCCAGAATAGTGCGTGCACAAGTCCTCACACTTAAATCAAGAGAGTATGTTATTGCCAACCAAGCACTAGGTGCCAAAACTACCCGAACAATAGTCTACCATGTCCTTCCAGGCGTTTGGTCACCACTGATTGTTCAGGGGACCTTTTCTCTGTCTGGGGTTATCCTCATCGAAGCCAGTTTGAGTTTTTTAGGTCTCGGAGCCCAGGATGGGCCTCTTTCGTGGGGAGCTCTACTTAATCAGGGTCGTACAGTACTCGTAGAAGCACCGCATCTAAGCGTCATTCCGGGCTTGGCAATCCTAATCGTTGTATTATCACTCAATTTCTTTGGCGATGCTCTAAGAGATATTCTTGACCCTCGTCATAACCATTAAATTGACACTCCCCATGGATAAATCCAGGGGCTTTACGCCGTTTTTCGGTAAAAATCAATCTATACGCAAAAAAAGCAGGAGATCGCTCCCCTGCTTAATCAACTAGAAAGGTTAAATAATCGTTATTATTGAACCATTTCTTTTAGTCCTTTAAGAGGACGAACTTTAACAACATTACGAGCTGGCTTAGCTTTGAAAGTCATAGGCTCGCCAGTGAAAGGGTTGATACCTTTTCTAGCTTTCGTAGCTGGCTTAGTGTGACGTACGATCTTCATAAGTCCAGGTACGTTGAATACACCAGGGCCTTTTTTGCTGACATCGATGCTGATCAGATCAGAAAGTGCGTCAATAACATTGCCAACTTCCTTTTTTGTAAGACCAGTTCCTTCAGCAAGAAGGCTCATGATTTCACTTTTTGTACGAGGCTTCTTGGTCGCTTTAGCGATTTTAGAAATTGCCTGAGGTGCTACAGCAGCTCTTGCAGGTGCCGCTTTTGCTCTAGCTGGCTTAGCTTTCGCTCGAGTCGCTACTTTTTTTGCCTTCTTATTGGTCGCTGGTTTCTTGCGAGCAGTAGAAGCTTTTTTGGTTGTTTTTCTTTTAGTTGCTGTTTTTTTCTTCTTAGCTGTCTTTTTCTTCTTAGCCATTTATTTGGCCTCCATAGTGTCAATGAACTCACTTTTCGACTTCTAATAAAAACATTAAGGATACATCGATCAAAAATCAAGACTTTAGATATAGTACGAAACGAGTTTTTTACATTTTTTTTCATTTCAGCCGTGTCAAGCGACCTCAATTTCGTAAGCAAATGCTAGACCGAAGTGGGCAGAGCTTAACTTAACTGACCGATTTCAAATCGCGTAAAACACGCAAAGACCCCATCAATGCGCTGTTAATAAAGGCTTTCAAAGAAAGGAGCAAAAACCAGGAAGGTCATTTAGCCACGAGATTCAGAAGGTTTTTGCGTTGCTGTCGACCAACAGGAAGGATTTTCTACCATAAATCTGACAAGACGAGGTTTAAGGTGATCATCAAACATTTTTCCCTGCATTTGCTTTTTGACATCAAAAATCAAGACTCTCGAATCATCATCGAGAGAGTCAAAATATGCTTTTTGCAGATTTTCGTATGCCTGCGAGCTTTTAGACGCCCGCAGACGATTGAGCTCTTCCAAGGCTAGTTTTCGCATTTGGGGGTTATGAATAGGGCTTCGGATGACATCAGTCTTGTTTTCCGCACGGTTCAGCGGTGGCGACAGATCTGGCTGTTGTTTTATTCGTGGAGGCGATTTTTTCGTTTTTGATAGTTCAGTTGCCTGTCTTTTAACAAAAAGGCGCTTAAAATCGACACTCGAAAGAAAGGAACGCATCGCCATGCAATTATTCTCATCGGTTTCAAAAATACTCTGGAAAAGCCTGTCATCTTCCAATTGACTCGAGAAGGCTTTTATTCTCTCTGAAAGCGGACTT
>CAZBDM010000002.1:10193-21344 GCA_964490675.1 uncultured Oligoflexales bacterium | reverse complement strand
AGCTTTGCCATTTGAAAATGACGCCGTTCTTCACTGAGTGGGAGAACATGTCCGACCTCTTGTCTGAGCATCCACTCAGCAAAGAGCAAAGGATGATAGACGACTTCGTTACCTAAGAGAGAGGACATGTTGCTCTTTTGCTTCACGTTTTCAAGGAATTTTTCAAGTTCAGGTAAAACCTGACTGAAAAACCTATGTTTCACATTTTCTTCTAAACCGGCCGTCAACATATCCCAGAGATGATCTTCTTCGATGGTCATTGCCCATCGACGAGAAAACACATCTTTGACGCAATCTTGGTAAGACATTTGGTCTTGAAGCGCAAGACGCTCAGAAGAAACCTGCCAAAGAGCGTAGAGGCCGGATGATTGATGATCGCCAAAGGCTAGATAATTGGTCTCGGGTCGAGATAAGATCAAACCATGCTCGCGAAGCTTTTTACCAAATCTTCTTAAAAAAAGTAGTTGTTGACCGAATCTGGTTCCGGCTTTTTTCGTTGTAGGGATCTTTACATCATCGAGAAACTCATCAAAAGAGACCGCCGAAGTACCCTTCAAATCCAGCCATGAAAACCTCCACTGCATAGCCGTTTCCATTCTTAAAAGAAGCTTTTGCTCTGAAGCCAAAAGGTCGAGCCATAAAGAACGCCAGATTGATAACGGCGGATTATCACCAAGAAGCATCGATGCTCTTATTCGAGAGTCTCTCGTTCTGATGAGCTCACGATAGACGTCAACAAAACCTAAGACAACTTCCGCTCCAAAATCAGGAAGCTCAAATGTTACTTTGTAACGCCCTTCATCCGACTGCCAGACTTCGTTTTGAAAGAGCGGAACACCCCTGTAAGAACCTTCCTGTGTTTTCATAAGGATTCTTAACTGAGAAAACTTAAGAAGCACCTTTTCAAAGGCGCTCATCTTACTTTGCGTTGCCGTCTCAACATCTTTACTTAAATCATCAACGAAAATTGTCAGCTCATTCGGATCTCCCCGAAAAAGTCTGGATTGCAGATGACCATTAATAATTGCTAACGCACTAAGCTCAAAATGATCAAGATCAGGCAGCAATCTGCTGGCAAATGCTTTTGAAATCATGTCTTGCTGATGACTCTCTTGACCAACGCCATTGAGAAAGCCTCGCACCCACCAGCCTGGAAGGTTTAGGCGTGTATGAAATTCATCAAATTGCTGCGAACTTGAAACCATTAGCACTCTCAGCTAGCCCAGTGTTAAAAACTTCTCTGGACAACTGTTGAAATATAACTCAGCATGACTCAATCGCCTATTTCGATACTACAAATAGGTTTGTGTCGTCGAGCTGTCATTATACATAGACCGCTCGGAATCCGCTGAAAAGTCGAAAATCTCTGCAAAAATAGGTATTTTAATTTTAATGTGCGAGAATTTGCTGAGAACCTTCGGCGAGGATACTGCCAAGCAGTCTAATTTGCTGATCTTTCGACTGCTTAAACTTTTCTGCAATGTTTATAATTAGTTGAGACATATCTTGGCGAGCGATACCGATAAGAACGTAAGCATTATAAAATTCCGGTGGTTGATCGGATTTTGCGGCAGCGGGATTAATCAGCCTCTCGTAGTAAATATCCAAAACTTTCGCACCCCCGATAAACTGTTTCTCAATCGACTGGTCGACCACAAGGGAAATTTCATCTTTAGGTGATACAGACAATCTGCTGTTAGACGATGCCTTTGCTTCAAGCATAGCAAAAATAAAGTTTTTTACAGCTTGCTCGCTCGTTTCTACAGCGTTTTGTTGTGCTTGTTTAATCCCGAGAGGCAGGTCGAGAAGTTTTGATTTGAAAGCGACAAAGCGGAATTGAGTTTTTGAGGTGAGGAGTTTATTTTTCTCAAGGGAAATCCAAGTAGGACGAGTTCCTTTGCTTCTTTCAACGACCACGTAGTCATCGACCGACTTTCCGTCAGAAAAACACGATGTCATCGTCACCAGCAGACAAGAAGCGCTGATGAGTAAACGAATTATGTAAACAGATCTATCCACCGTTCTCTTTCATATTTTCGACCCAAGACCGCCCTACATACCATGTGCGCCTGGACCTTTAAAGAGTGTTTATTTTCTTCTTTGGTTTTCGTTATTCTTATCCACTTGTTTAGCTTTCTGTTCTTCGAGGATGTTGGCGCTCTTTTTGCCTCGCAATGAGCGAATCGTATTTAAGACCCTTGCTTTCAAACCTGGGTTATGACTGACAATAATCGCGATTGATTCCCATTCATCAGCCGCCCCCCGTTCTCTACCTACCTTCTTTTTGGTTTCCGCTGCTGAAGCCACAATAAACTCCTGATCTAAACGTTTCTGGTTCCTAAATAAATTCGGAGTAGCTGCGGTGATTTTTGATAAGCAAAATTAACCCTGTTCCAGCTAAAACCTGACGTAACTAGACCATCAAAGAAAATGATAAATGATTCCGATACCATACCAACTGTCCTGTTTACTTATATCCGCATCAACTGGGATATCTTTCTGTTCGGTAATAGTTGGCTTGAGATAATTTACCCTGCGAAAGTGGCCCTCGAGTCTGACCCCCCAGTTTAGCGAATAAAAGAAATCCGACATAATCACCAAATCATAGGTCCTGAAAGTAATGCTGATCTCGGAATCTTCAGCCGCGCCAGTTTGCTCGGACAACTCATCCACTTCATCTTTTAGGCCGGAGACTCTTTCGAGGTAGACATCGATTGCTGCGGCAAACCGCCAAACCAGTGATGCATTAAAGACAAGACCTGCAAGAAAACCTGGTAAATGAACAGCGGGAGCTGAGCGAAAGCGCTCCAGCTCTCTTTCTGTTTCGTGATGGTAGCCAAACGATGAACCAAGTAAATAGCCAAAGCTGCCATAAATAGGCAAATGGAAGCTGTACTGAAACTTGCTAAAATAACCTTGGCTGAAATAACGTTCACCTGAAAGTGTGCCAAAGCGATCGATTTGCCAGCTTCCGCTCGAGAAGCCACTCGAAAATGCAAAATTGTGATCTTTTCGCATTCCTCTGATATACCTCCTCCAAAGGTCGGAGCGGGTTTTAACGGTGGGTAAGCTGATCGGTTTCTCTTCGACATCATTTTTTACGCCTGTTTCAGCAGCCTGAACTCCTTGTTCGGCAGCCACAAACGAAATGATCGATATGAAAATTAAGCAAAGCTTGATTTTTATCATTGCCTACGGCACTCATTTTCAATCAGGATATCTGTAAAGATAAAAAATTCACTTTATTAGGGATGTATTGTAACTAGTAATAGGAACTCCGTAAACGAGTGAAAACTAGTTTCGAAGAAAGTAACGATTTAAGTTGGAAAATATCTTATGGAATTAAAGCAAGACCCATTTGAAATATTACGAAATTTCGGTCGTAGTGTTGACAGCCTCATTCTAGTTGGCACCCCTCTCATTCTTCTCGTGATCATTGCGTTAGTCATGACAATTTTTGTCTTGAAAAGACGCAAAAAAGAAGAAGCGATCATTGAAGAGTCCTCGCACGAAAAGTGGGGGGGCGAAGCGACCGAGAATAAAATCCTTCCCCAACCAGAGGCCACACCAGAATTTGCACCGGCCTCTGAAATCGCCCCAGAGTTAGCAAGCGAAGAAAAACCACCTGAAGAAGAACCCGAAGATGTCAAAGAAATAAAAAACCTTGATCAAAAGGGTTGGCTATCAAAACTCAAACAAGGCCTATCAAAAACAAGAGACAGTTGGACAGGAAGTCTTTCCAGTCTTTTTTCAGGGGGTGCAAAGATTGATGATGACACCCTCGAAAAACTCCATGAGATTCTTTATCGCGCCGACGTTGGTGTAAAAGTAGCTGACAAGCTCGTTGAGAAAGTCAAAACGACGTTAAAGGGACAAGATTCGGTTAGCTGGGACACCGTCAGAGAGGTCTTACAGAAAGAAATCTCAGAAATCGTTAAAGCCACTGATAAGCCTATTAACCAACCACAGAGTGGGCCTCTTGTTATCTTGGTTGTCGGCGTCAACGGTGTCGGAAAAACGACCAGCATCGGTAAACTGTCCGCTCACTTTCTCGCACAAGATAAGTCGGTTCTGTTGTGCGCTGCTGACACTTATAGAGCAGCTGCCATAGACCAACTGAAAGTCTGGGGAGAAAGAACTGGCGTAAATGTTGTTGCGCACAAACAAGGAAGCGACCCTGCTGCAGTCGCCTATGATGCCGTAAAGGCAGCGATTGCAAGAAAAATTGATGTTCTGCTCATCGATACTGCCGGTAGACTTCATAGTAAAGAAGATCTAATGGCTGAACTCGCCAAAATAAAACGAGTCATGGGCAAAGATCTCCCCGATGCACCGCACGAGGTCTGGCTTGTCGTCGATGCAACCACTGGCCAAAATGCAAACATGCAGGTCAAAGCTTTCAACGAGGTTGTGGATCTCTCTGGTCTTATCGTAACAAAGCTTGATGGTACCGCTAAGGGGGGGGTCATTATTGGCATAACAGACCAGTACCAGCTGCCCATTCGATATATTGGAGTGGGGGAAAAAGCAGCTGACTTGAGACCTTTTAAAGCAGAAGAATTCGCTGAAACGTTACTAAGTTAAAAGCTTGCCTTTTTGCAATTGACAGCTACTCAAGCGTCCTATAGATTCTGGCATTCACCCGTTAAGGGCGCTTAGCTCAGTTGGTTAGAGCGTCGCGTTGACATCGCGGAGGTCGCAGATTCGAATTCTGCAGCGCCCACCATCTTTTTCTATCCTCATTTCCTGACCAGTTAAATTATGAAAAATAACCAACGCTGAAAAGACCGTTTGAACTTTCGTTACCTTTGGCGTGGCCTAGGTGACAGCTTGCCAAGCATCCTCTATTTAGTAACCACGCACTTTCGATAGAACTTGAGGGGGAACTTCTTCGTAGTTTTTGAACTTCATGGTGTAGGTGGCACGGCCTTGCGAAATAGAGCGCAAATGGGTCGAGTAACCAAACATTTCCGACAGTGGAGCAGTGGCTTCAACAACCTGCAAATGCCCCCGCATGGAGATATTTTCAACCCGCGAACGCCGCGATTGAAGATCTGTGATGACATTTGACATGTAATCTTCGGGGACAAGAACCTCTAAGCTCATAACCGGCTCCATCAATTTTGCGGCAGCCTGCCTCACCGCTTCCCGCATCACCATGCCAGCTACAATCTGAAAAGACGTTTCATCGGTTTTTTCAGGATCGGCCTTACCACCGGTTATTTTACAAGCTAGGCCAATAACTTCAAACCCAGCTATTGGCCCCGCCGCCAGCCCTTCTTTTAGGCCTTTTTCGATGTTTTTCATAAAACGCTTCGGTACCTGTTCTTCTGGAGCAGCGTTTTCGATCGTTAAGCTTGTCTGCTCTTCACTTGGAGTAATCTCGATATTAATCGAAGCAAACTGGCTCTCACCACCTATGTCTCTTTCAAAGGTTTCTGTATGTTTAAAAGCTTTCGAAATCGACTCTCTGTAGGAAACCTGCGGAGCACCGACGTTTGCCTGCACCCGGAACTCTCTCTTTAAACGATCAACAATAATTTCAAGATGAAGCTCGCCCATGCCGCTAATAAGGGTTTGACCTGTTTCCTTATCCTCAGAGACATGGAAAGAAGGGTCTTCAGCCTCAAGTTTGACGAGAGCCTTTTGTAGTTTATCTGAATCACCAGTACTTTTAGGTTCAATCGCTACAGAAATAACAGGCTCGGGAAAATCAACCGACTCAAAGCGAATTGGCTTTTTCTGATCACATAGGGTATCCCCGGTGGCAATCATTTTTGGGCCGACGATAGCGACAATATCTCCTGCCTGAGCTTCATTCAATTCCTTGCGGTCGTTAGCCTGCATCTTAAGGATTTTTTGTATCCTCTCTCTTTTGCCGGTTCGGGTATTGAGCACAACTTCGCCAGCCTTCAACTTACCCGAGTAAATTCTTGCGTAAACCAATTGCCCGACGAACGGGTCTGACATCAACTTAAACGCCAATCCGGAAAAAGATTCATTAACTGTTCTCTCTCGATGAAGAACCTCTTCTTTATCGTCAGCACTCATCCCTTCCACATCGGGTAAATCAACTGGAGAGGGAAGATAGTCGATGACGGCGTCTAAAAGAGGTTGGATGCCTTTATTCTTGAATGCACTTCCGCAGAGAACGGGTACTGCTTTAATTTCTAGCGTTGCTTTTCGGATAGCTTTCTTGATTTCTGTGGCTGAAATCTCATTTCCTTCAAGAAAATTTTCCATCAACTCATCATCAAACTCAGAAACCGCCTCAATGAGCGCGTCTCGTTCAAGAGTAGCTTGTTCTTTTAGGTCATCTGGTACATCTACCGTTTCAAAATCAAGCCCCTTGGAATCATCAAGATCCCAGATATAGGCTTTCATTTCGACCAAATCAACCATTCCGCTAAACTGATCTTCACTGCCTATTGGAATGTGAACTGGTAAGGGGTTTCCCTTGAGTCTTTCTTTAATGGTATCAATCGTCGTTTGATAGATCGCACCAGTCCGGTCCATCTTGTTGACAAATGCAATACGTGGGACATTGTAGTGGTCCGCCTGGCGCCAAACAGTCTCAGATTGCGGCTCAACCCCATGGACGCCATCAAAAACCGCGATTGCACCGTCTAACACTCTCAAAGAACGCTCAACTTCGATGGTGAAATCAACATGTCCTGGTGTGTCGATGATATTGATGTCATTATCATGCCACTTACAGGAAATAGCAGCTGAGGTAATGGTGATTCCTCGCTCCTGCTCCTGTACCATCCAATCGGTCGTAGCGGTTCCTTCGTGGACTTCACCAATTCTGTGTATGAGACCTGTCAGGTAGAGGATTCTTTCGGTCGTGGTGGTTTTACCGGCATCAATGTGAGCCATGATGCCGATATTTCTCAGGTGAGATAAATCATCGCTTTTTTTGGCCATAAGATTACAAGACCTGTAAACGCCTTACCAGCGATAGTGTGCGAAAGCTTTGTTTGCTTCTGCCATCTTGTGAACGTCTTCTCTTTTCTTAGCCGTTGCGCCACGTTTCTGAGCAGCATCCATAATCTCTGCACTTAGCTTTTGCATCATGCTCTTGCCGGGACGCTTACGAGAGAAGTCAACTAACCAACGAATTGCTAAGGCTGTCCGTCTTTCAGGCCTTACCTCTACGGGCACTTGGTAGTTCGAACCACCAACACGACGAGATTTCACCTCAACAAGTGGCTTGGAATTCTCGACAGCGACCTTAAAAAGCTCCAGTGCACTGTTGACTCCTGGAACAAGTGAAGATGGGTTTTTCGATTCGATGATGTCGAGTGCACCATAAAGTTGTTTTTCGGCACATGACTTCTTGCCATGCTTCATCATGCAAGAGACAAATCGAGTAATAAGCTGATCACCAAACTTTGGATCAGGTAAGACTGGTCTTTTCTGAACGACGCGACGACGCGGCATTTACTTTCTCCCTCAGCCCTTAGGCTTTTTAGCACCGTATTTACTACGACCTTGTTTACGTCCGTTTACACCTTGAAGGTCTAAAGAACCTCTAACGATGTGGTAACGAACCCCAGGTAAATCTTTCACTTTTCCACCACGCACAAGAACAACACTATGTTCCTGCAGGTTGTGGCCTTCACCACCGATATAAGACGTAACTTCGATTCCGGTTGTTAAACGAACCCTTGCTACTTTTCGAAGTGCTGAGTTTGGTTTCTTTGGATTGGTTGTATAAACCCTGACACAAACTCCTCTTCTTTGTGGGCAAGCTTTAAGGGCTGGACCTTTAGATTTAGCCCTTAGGGTTGTTCTACCCTTCCTAATGATTTGATTAATCGTTGGCATACATGATCCCTTAAAAACTGACAGAGGAGGCTTTAGATATCAAAATTTACTGCCAGCTGCAATTACTTATTCATAGCTATTTTCAACAGCCGCTCTCACCCTCCTCTTTGGAGGGATAAGAACTTTATTTTCAGGCATTTACCTGAGCTGGTGCCGATTCACCTTCATTGACAACTTCGTTTTCTTTTTCCGGTAAACCGGCGCGAAGCTGACGATAATAAAGCGAACCAGTACCCGCTGGAATCAGGCGGCCCAGGTGATCAACGCGACTGTTGATTGCTGCTTCAGTAAGAACTTTTGTTGTTTCTTGGAACGAAGCAGCAGAGATAAAGCTTTCAGTTGTGAGAGACGATTTGGTAATACCAAGTAGAAGGGGTTCCCAAGTCGCTGGAGTTTTTCCTTCAGCGACAAGAGCCGCGTTGGCATCTTGTACTTCAGCACGACTGGCTTGCTCACCCGGAAGAAAACGCGTATCACCGGCATCGATCACTTTTACTCTTCTAAGCATTTGACGAACGATAACCTCAATGTGCTTATCGTTAATCTTAACACCTTGCAGGCGGTAGACATCCTGAATTTCATTGACTAGGAACGCTGCTAGCTCAACGCGACCAAGAACTGCCAAGATTTCGTGAGGGTTCGGCTGACCGTCAACAAGTGCGTCACCCTTACGAACATAATCGCCTTCATTGACGAGAATATGCTTACCTTTAGGAATGAGGTACTCTTTTTGTCCTCCCTCTTCGTCAGTAAGAAGCAGCTTACGTTTTCCTTTGGTGTCATCTCCGAAAGAGACCGTCCCATCCCGATCAGCCATCACCGACATTTCTTTTGGTTTTCGAGCTTCAAAGAGCTCTGCAACACGAGGAAGACCACCGGTGATATCTTTTGTTTTAGTCGTTTCTTTTGGAATTTTTGCAAGCACATCACCCGCAGAAACATCGACCCCTTCATCAAACGAAATCGTCGCACCCACTGGTATCGTGTAGATCGCTTCGCGACCGCTTTCTAATTTTATAATCTCACCACTATCGTCGACGATAACAAGTCGAGGCTTGAGACTCTCACCCTTAGCTTCGATCACCACCTTACGTGTAAGAAAAGTGACATCATCAACTTTCTCTTCAAGCGATTTACCGCTCTTAAGATCTTGATAACGAAGCTTACCGGAGATTTCGGCAACGATAGGTGTCGCAAATGTATCCCATTCACCAAGCTGAGCACCGGCTTTGACTTCTTCGCCTTCTTTAACGCTAAGCATAGTCCCGTAAGGGATAGGATGGGTGTCTTTAACCTTATCTTCGTTGTCAAGGATAGCTATTAAACCTGACCGGCTAAGCACGACATTTCTTCCATGACGATCTGTTACCGCACGAATACCATCATATTTAATCTTACCGCTGAAACGAGTTTCGATTACGTTCGTTTCGACTTTGTGGGTTGCGGTGCCACCAAAGTGGAAAGTACGCATGGTAAGCTGCGTTCCAGGCTCTCCAATCGACTGAGCTGCGATGACCCCGATCGCTTCACCAACGTCGACCTTACGGCCGGAGGCAAGATCGCGACCGTAACACTTGGCACAAATTCCTCGCTTAGAACGACAGGTGAGAACCGATCTTACGTCAGCAGCCTCAACACCCGCATCGTTGATTTCTTCGCATGTCGCTTCGTCAAGAAGCTCACCCTTTTTCGCTAAAATTTCGCCGGTCTCTGGATGTTTGATGTCATCTAGGGCCGTTCGGCCTAGGATACGATCTTTCAGCGGTACAATAATCTCTGAACCGTCCCTGATTGCCATCATCTTAAGACCGTCGGTCGTACCACAATCGTCCATCGTGATAATTGCATCCTGAGCAACGTCAACAAGACGTCGTGTCAAGTAACCTGAACTTGCTGTTTTAAGCGCAGTGTCGGCCAGTCCTTTTCGAGCACCGTGCGTTGAAGTGAAGTATTCAAGAACCGAGAGACCTTCCCGAAAGTTTGCCGTAATCGGTGTTTCAATAATCTCACCTGATGGTTTCGACATCAAACCACGCATACCAGCAAGCTGTCTAATCTGCTGAGCAGATCCCCTTGCACCGGAATCGGCCATCATGAAGACGCTATTGTTACTTGGTACAACGTGTTCTTTGCCTTCGTGATCTTTGACCTTCATTTTTGCGATATTATTAAACATCGACTCGGCAATATTCTCTGTCACTTTTGCCCAAATATCGACAACCTTGTTGTAGCGCTCCCCTTCTGTCAAGAGACCTTCGGAGTACTGTTCCTTGATACGTTTGACTTCTTCATAAGCTTCGCCGAGAAGTCCGTCTTTCTCCTCTGGAATGATCATATCGCCTATTGCAATCGACATCCCAGCTCTAGTGGAATAATGAAACCCTGCCGTTCTGATGGCATCGGCCATTAACACTGTCTTTTTAGGCCCACAGGTCCTGAAAGTTTCATCAACGAGTTTACCAAGTTCTTTTTTACCCATTGTCTTGTTGAACGCGGAGAAAGGAACATCGTCTGGAATGAGCTCTGATAAGAGCGCGCGACCTACAGTTGTCTTAACGCGTTCGTTGTTTCTTAAGCGCACGGAAATGGGAGCCTGTAAAGAAACTTCCCCATGGTCGTAAGCAGACCTTACTTCCTCAAGACTTGAGAAGATTTTTCCAGCGCCTTGGCCAGAAATATCTTCTTTGGTTAGATAGTAAAGGCCGAGAACAATATCCTGGGAAGGAATGATAACAGGGCTACCAGAAGCAGGGCTTAAGATGTTGTTACTAGACATCATAAGCACACGCGCTTCCATCTGGGACTCTACTGAAAGGGGTACGTGCACCGCCATCTGGTCACCGTCAAAGTCAGCATTGAAAGCAAAGCAAACAAGTGGGTGAAGGCGGATCGCTTTTCCTTCGATCAGTACTGGCTCAAAGCCTTGGATACCAAGTCTGTGAAGTGTCGGAGCACGGTTAAGTAAAACAGGATGCTCACTAGTTACTTCTTCGAGAATATCCCAAACTTCCGGATGTTCTTTTTCTACGAGTTTTTTGGCACTCTTTATTGAAGAAACAATGCCGTGCTCTTCTAGCTTGTTGTAAAGGAATGGCTTGAAAAGCTCGATAGCCATTTTTTTGGGTAGACCACATTGATGAAGCTTAAGACTTGGTCCTACAACGATAACGGAACGTCCAGAGTAATCGACACGTTTACCAAGAAGGTTTTGGCGGAAACGACCTTGCTTACCTTTGAGCATATCACTCAAAGATTTCAACTCGCGACGACCACGACGGCTCAATGCTTTACCGCGTTGGCTATTGTCGATCAGGCTATCAA
>CAZBDM010000002.1:2747-10183 GCA_964490675.1 uncultured Oligoflexales bacterium | reverse complement strand
AAAGAGAACGTAGAGGTCTTTTATTTGGTCCGGTGAACACCTTCCCTCGACGACCATTATCAAACAAGGCATCAACTGCTTCTTGCAGCATTCTCTTTTCGTTTCGGACGATAATTTCTGGCGCATTCAACTCAATGAGTCTTAGCAAACGGTTGTTTCTATTAATAACTCGTCTATAAAGATCGTTGAGATCAGACGTTGCGAAACGCCCACCATCAAGGGGGACCAAAGGTCGCAAATCTGGCGGGAGAACCGGAATTACGGTTAACATCATCCACTCAGGTTTAGCGCAAAAATTCCCACTCTCGTCTTTAGTGTTAAACGCTTCACTAACTTTCAAACGTTTTTGCAACTTTTTGCGTTGGGCTTCTGAAGTGTTATCTTCGAGGTCTTTTCTTAAATCGTCGACTAAGTCTTCGACTCTTATTTTTTGAAGAAGTTCAAGAATAGCTTCAGCACCGACTCCTACTCTGAAGGTATTGTTGCCAAGGTCGGCCAAGTAGTTGTCGTAGTCTTCTTCACTTAGGACTTGACCAATTTTTAATCCGGTCGTTTCTTCTTCACCTGGATCGAGTACAACATACGACTCGCTGTAAAGGATGCGCTCGACATCTTTCAGTGTAATATCGAGCATCGCGCCTATTCTGGATGGCAGTGACTTGAGGAACCAGATGTGAGCCACAGGAGCTGCAAGGTTGATGTGGCCAAGTCTCTCGCGCCTCACTTTTGAATGAATAACTTCGACACCGCACTTATCACAAACGATACCGCGATGTTTCATTCTTTTGTATTTCCCGCAAATACACTCAAAATCTCTTACCGGTCCAAAGATTTTTGCGCAGAAAAGACCGTCTCTTTCGGGCTTGAAAGTACGATAGTTAATCGTTTCTGGCTTCTTCACTTCGCCGTAAGACCAGCTTCTAATCTTTTCTGGTGAGGCGAGTGAGATTTTAATGGCACTAAAATTTAAAGGATCAGTTGGCTTGTCAAAAAAATTAAGCAAGTCCTTCAAAGCTTTTCTCCCCAATGTATAGAGGTGTAGAATCACGGCCTACAAAAGGTAGACCGTTGTATCAAAATTAACCTTGTTGCTGCTGGATACCGTCGAGTCCAAACTCTTGACCATCTTGACGCAATAAGTTGACGTCGAGCCCAAGACTTTGAAGTTCTTTAACGAGTACGTTAAAGCTTTCTGGCAATCCTGGGTTCATCGTATTCGTCCCTTTCACGATTGACTCGTACATTCGGGTACGTCCTAAGACATCATCAGATTTAACCGTCAACATCTCTTGCAACGTGTGGGCAGCACCATAAGCTTCCATCGCCCAGACCTCCATCTCACCTAGTCTCTGGCCACCAAACTGTGCCTTTCCACCAAGTGGTTGTTGGGTTACAAGAGAGTAAGGACCGATAGAGCGAGCATGGATTTTTTCGTCGACCAAGTGATGGAGCTTGAGAATATACATCACACCAACTGTCACACGATTGTGAAACTTCTCGCCGGTAAGGCCGTCGTAGAGTTCGACCTGCCCATCAAAGTCACAATCGGCAAGCTCAAGAGCCTTATGGATTTCCGTTTCAAGAGCACCATCGAATACTGGGTTAGCGAGGTGGACACCTTCACGATACTTTCTTACAAATTTCTTGAGCTGATCATCAGAGCAGTTCTTAACGAACTCTTCGACGTCTTTTTTGACATTTTCGGAATCCCAAACTTTTAGTACGAGATCCTCTAGAGTTTTGCGGTCGTATGCTAGTTCTACAATCTCGTTGAGTTTTTCGCCAAGTCTCTTGGACGCCCAACCAAGGTGGGTTTCAAGAATCTGACCGACATTCATACGAGACGGAACACCAAGAGGGTTAAGGACCACATCGACCGGCTTTCCGTCTGCAGTAAAAGGCATATCTTCTTCTGGAAGGATGCGCGAAACGACACCTTTGTTTCCGTGGCGGCCGGCCATCTTATCACCGACTTGAAGTTTGCGTTTAATCGCTACGTAGACTTTGACCATCTTAATGACACCTGGAGGCAGCTCGTCCCCTTTCGTGATCTTTTTAAGTTGCTCTTCAGTCATGTATTTGATCTGGTTGATCTTCGCTTTTAGATTTTCAAGAACCTTCATTAGTAGAGAGTTCTTCTCTGCGTCGGCAACCGTCAGGTTGTACCAAGTCTGGTAACCAAGAGTTTCCAGAAGCTCTTTATTGATCGTATCTCCAGCTTTAACGGCAACGTTACCGTCCTTATCGGAAACATCAGATGCAGCTTGTGTGCCTTCACAAATCTTCGTGATTTTTCCAATCGCTGAGTCTTTAATAATGGCAATGCGGTCAGACTCGTCTTTTCTCAATGTCGAAGCTTCAGCAGCTTCAATCTGAAGACTACGAGTATCTTTATCCGCACCTTCACGAGCAAAGATTTTACAGCCGATAACCGTGCCAACAACCCCGGGCGGAACCCGCAAGGACGTATCCCTTACGTCACCGGCTTTTTCTCCAAAGATTGCTCTCAGAAGCTTTTCCTCGGGTGTTAACTGCGTCTCACCTTTGGGAGTAATTTTACCGACGAGAATGTCCTGTGGGGTTACGTCAGCACCAATCCGAATAATCCCTGAATCATCAAGATTCGCTAGCGCTTCCTCTCCAACGTTTGGAATATCACAGGTGATTTCTTCTTGTCCCAACTTGGTGTCTCGAGAAATACACTCGAATTCTTGAATGTGAACGGAGGTGTAAAGATCTTCTTTGACAACCCGTTCAGAGATCAGAATAGAGTCCTCGAAGTTGTAACCCTTCCAAGGCATGAAAGCGACTGTTACGTTTTGACCAAGAGCGAGCTCACCCATTTCAGTGGCAAAACCGTCTGTGATAACATCACCAGCTTTTACTCTTTCACCAACATTGACGATTGGTTTTTGATCGATACATGTATCGAGGTTCGACCGTCGGTACTTTTTCAATGTGTAGATGTCAACGTCTGCACCTACCTCTGTGATTGTTTGGTCTTCTACTTCTGTCTTAACGACGATTCTTTCTGCTTCTACCGAAACAACCAAACCATCACGTTTTGCCACGACCGAAGCACCTGAATCTTTCGATACCAAGTACTCCATCCCCGTTCCAATAAGAGGTGACCTCGTTTTAATGAGAGGCACAGCCTGCCTCATCATGTTAGATCCCATAAGGGCGCGGTTAGCGTCGTCATTCTGTAAGAACGGAATAAGTGAAGCGGCAACGGAGACAAGCTGCGTGGTACCAACATCTTTTAAGTCGGCTTCCTCCGCTCGGATGGTCATACTTTCACCGTCAGCTCTTGCACCAATCATCTCGTCTGGACTTGCAGTCTCGACGTCGAACTCCGCTTGCGCTATGACGTGATCTTGGTGTTCTTCAAATGCTGAATAATACTTAACGTTACCCTTCTCTTCTCCTTTGATAGCCTGATAAGGAGTTTCGATAAATCCGTACTCATTGACTCGAGCATACCCTGCTAGCGAGGAAATGAGACCGATATTTGGACCCTCTGGAGTTTCGATCGGACAAATGCGGCCGTAGTGAGTCGGGTGTACGTCCCTCACTTCAAAACCAGCGCGTTCTCTGTTTAAGCCACCTGGTCCCAATGCCGAAAGACGACGTTTGTGGGTTACTTCTGAAAGAGGGTTCGTCTGATCCATGAACTGACTGAGCTGCGAACTACCAAAAAACTCTTTAACGACCGCAGACGCAGGTTTGTTGTTGATGAAATCATGCGGTAAAAGAGTATCGACGTCTTGCAACTGCAGTCTTTCTCTGATGGCTCTCTCCATCCTGAGAAGACCGATGCGGTATTGGTTTTCTAAGAGCTCACCAACCGCTCTTACCCGTCTGTTACCCAAGTGATCGATATCATCAATCTCACCGTTTCCGTTTTTCAGCTTAAGCAGATAACCAACGGTCCCCATGATATCTTCGACAGTCAAAGTTCTCTGTTCGATGGGATGATCAAGACCAAGCCTCTCATTGAGCTTTAGTCGCCCGACAGCGCTAAGATCATATCGATCTGGGTTGAAGAAAAGATTCTCAAACAGGGCTTCGGCTGACTCTAGGGTGGGTGGATCCCCGGGACGAAGACGTTTGTATATTTCAAGCATTGCGTCTTCACGAGTGTCAATTTTATCACTGACAAGCGTATCGCGGAATGAAGCATCGACGTTTACACCGTCGATAAACAAAATATTAAATTCATCTATGCCATTATCGACGATCTTTTTTAAATCTTCGTCTTCTAATTCAGCGTTGAGAGGGATGAGCACATCTCCCTCAGGAGTCTTAATGTCCTCGGCTAGGAACTTTCCAATCAGCGCTTCTGAGTCGATTGGCTGGAATTCAAGACCAGCAGTTTCCATTTGCCGGACAGCTCCGGCTGTAATTCTTCGCCCTTTCTTGACGTAGACTTTACCACTTTCAAGGTCAACGATATCTGAACTTGCTCTCTGACCCCGAAGAAGGTCAAAATTAAGCTTTCTGAAAAACTTACCTTCTTTGAGTTGGATGAGTTCTTTTTTGTAAAACTTTTCCATTAGTTGCTCTGTCGTAAAACCCAGAGCTTTAAGGAGAATCGTTGCATGCAATTTTCTACGACGATCGATACGAACAAAAAGGATATCCTTCGAATCAAACTCGAAGTCCATCCAACTACCACGGTAGGGTATCACCCTGGCCGTGTAGAGAAGCTTACCGGTCGTACTATTCTTGCCTTTATCATGATCGAAGAAGACACCGGATGAGCGCTGTAGCTGAGAAACAACAACACGCTCGGTGCCGTTAATGATAAAAGTACCATTTTCGGTCATGAGAGGGATTTCGCCAAAGTAGACTTCTTGCTCTTTTACGTCCCTGATACTTTTAACGTTCGTTTCTTTGTCGACATCCCAAATAACAAGCCTTATCACCACTTTAAGGGGTGCGGCAAAGCTCATACCCCTCTGGCGACACTCGCCCTCGGTGTACTTAGGCTCTTCGAATGAATAGCTGACAAATTCTACAGAGGCTGTTTCTGAAAAATCTGAAATGGGAAAGACAGAGTTGAAGACGGCTTGTAAGCCAACATTTTTTCTCTTTTCAGGCTCGACGTCAGCTTGAAGAAACTGACCGTAACTAGCCATCTGCACCTCAAGGAGGTACGGCAAACTGATCGCAGGGTTTATTTTTTGATAACTTTTTCGCGGGCGCGTAAAGGAGGCGTCCAAAGCGGTCATAGTCCACTCCCGTATATAGAATACAAGGGTCATAAAATAATAACCCACGGACGAACACCGTCCGTAGGCAGTTTTAAAAGCTAAGCCAGGATTTCATAATTTTTCACGATAATTGAAAAACCTCGGGTGAATGACCAATTATAACATCTTTGGTCAAATCGATGATGGTCAAAATTACTTAATTTCAACCTGTGCACCAGCTTTCTCGAGAGCTTCCTTAATCTTATCAGCTTCTTCTTTACTGACATCTTCCTTAACGTTCTTAGGTGCGCCTTCAACTAGCTCTTTTGCTTCTTTCAAGCCGAGGCCAGTGATTCCGCGGATTTCTTTGATGACATTGATCTTCTTATCACCAAAAGATTTAAGAACAACTGTGAATTCAGTTTGCTCTTCAGCGGCTTCCCCACCACCCGCTGCAACACCAGGCATAGCAGCGACTGCAACAGGAGCAGCTGCACTTACACCGAATTTCTCTTCAAGCTCTTTAACGAGTTCAGCAGCTTGGAGAAGGGTTAGGTTCTCAAGAAACTCAACCACTTGTTCTTTAGTTACACTTGACATACTTTCCTCCGTAGACTATCCCAACTTCCCAAAGGGAAGCAACCAGTTTCCACAAAAAATTACTCTATTTTTGTATCTTTGATGGCGTTAATCACTTGAACAAGGTTTCGTGACACACCATTCAACACACCCAAAAGACCTCTATGAGGCGACACCAAAGAACCAACAATCTGACCAAGAAGAACTTCCTTACTCGGCAAATCAGACAGCGCCTTCAGATCCGATTCAGAGAGCTTATTGCCCTCCATGACACCGCCAGAAACTTTGAATTTCTCATTGCCCTTGGCATATTTAAGGACAGTTTTCGCACCGGCTGCCGCATCTCCATACATGTAGACGACACCAATCGGTCCGGTAAGCAAGTCCTTGAGCGGCTCAACCGCTGGAACCCCATCTTCGATCGCTTTCTTCGCGATACGATTATTGATGACTTTAAATTCACCATCTATCTTTCTCAACTCTGTGCGCAATTCAGTTAACTCGGCGACGGTCATGCCGCGATATTCAGCAACAATCGCGGCACTAGCCTTGCTGAACCTATCGGTTAATTCATCCTTAAGCGCATGTTTTGTTGCTCTATCCTTACTCATCTCTCAACCTCTTCTGCTTTTTCCTGTGGTTAGTTTTTAAATGGGCTTAGATCAACCCTAACCCCAGGACCCATGGTTGCTGAAACGGCCATCTTCTTCATGTAAGTACCCTTGGCACTCGCCGGCTTAGCCTTTTGGACCGCATCAACAACCGCCTCGATGTTCTCGACAAGCTTCTGAGCGTCCATACTCACCTTACCAACAGGCGCGTGTACGATACCTGCTTTATCAACTCTGAACTCGGCCCGCCCGGCCTTCAATTCATTAATTGCTTTGGTGACATCAAATGTAACCGTCCCAACCTTTGGGTTTGGCATCAGCCCACGCGGACCGAGCACTCGCCCGAGCTTACCGACGACAGCCATCATATCTGGAGTCGCGATAACTTGGTCGAAATCCAACCAACCGCCGTTAATTTTTTCAGCGAGGTCGTCTCCACCAACAAATTCAACACCCGTTTCCTTCGCCTCCACAGCTTTTTCACCTTTAGCGAAAACGACAATTCTCACCGACTTGCCAAGGCCATGAGGCAGGGGGGTCGCTCCACGTACGTTTTGATCCGCGTGGCGAGGATCGACACCTAAGTTGATTGCTAGGTCGACTGATCCATCAAATTTACTAATGGACGTTTCTTTGACGAGGCCGATCGCATCGGAGAGAGTGTAAAACTTATTACGATCGATTTTTTCGAAGACCTTGCGGTACTTCTTACCATGTTTTGGCATAATGCATTCTCCGTAGTGCTAGCGAACCGCTCTAAGACGATTCTCCTACTATGTGATTTCTTTTATTCCTTGACTTCGAGCCCCATGCTTCTCGCTGAGCCCATAATAATCTTTACGGCTTGTTCTTCGTCATAAGCATTTAAATCAGCCATTTTAGTCTTCGCGATTTCTTTGACTTGCTCTAGATTTACGCTTCCGCAGGTCGCGGTGCCTGGCGTCTGAGAGCCCTTCTGAATGTTGGCCGCTTTCTTCAGAAGATCTGAAGCAGGTGGGCTTTTCGTAAGGAAAGTGAAAGACTTGTCGTTATAGACAGTAATAATCGTTGG
>CAZBDM010000002.1:0-2737 GCA_964490675.1 uncultured Oligoflexales bacterium | reverse complement strand
GTTTCTGTGTGCGAGCGTTGAACTCTTTACAGAAAGCCATGATATTAACGCCCCTCTGACCCAAAGCGGGACCTACTGGAGGCGAGGGGTTCGCTTTACCAGCCGGAATTTGAAGTTTGATAAATCCGACAACTTTTTTAGCCACTTTGTTGGCTCCTTATCATTAACTGGTGGTGAGAGACACCACATCAAATACTTACAAGAGTAAGACTGCTGTCTTTACTTTTTTGTAGGCCCTCTGTCAAGATAATAATGAAGACTGCCTACAGATTTCCTGTTATGAGATTTTAGCAACCTGGTCATAGGTAAGCTCCACAGGCGTTTCACGCCCAAAGATACTAACGAGTACACGCAGGCGCATTTTGTCAGCCTTAACTTCATCGACGACACCATCAAAGTTAGAAAAGGGACCATCTGTAACCTTGATAGCCTCTCCCTTGACAAAACTAAGTTGAGACGCGACTTCTTTTTCTTCACTCGCAGCACCAACAGCCTCAGGGGATAGTAGCCTTAAAACCTCTTGATCAGACATTGGACGTGGATTTCTTTGGTTACCGACGAAACCAGTTATACGAGGAGTCCCCGTAACACACGCCATAGAATTATCGTTGAGGTCCATTTGGACGAGGATGTAACCTGGGAAAGAAGTCTTATCGACCTTCTTCTTTTTACCGCTTTTTAGAGTCCTCTCAACCATAGTTTTGGGTACAACGATCTCGCCGAACCTTTCTTCTAACTTTGATCTAAGGACTCTTTCTAAGAGAGCGTTTTTAGCAGATTCTTCAAACCCCGAATAAGTATGGACGACATACCATTTGTATCGGCTGTCCATGATCTTTGCGCGAGCTTCGTCGTCTTCCGTTGAAGCGTCATCCTCACCTCCGCCTTCAGGCGAATCGGTAGCTTCCAACGGTTGGCTCTCACCACCAGACTCTTGGCCAGAGTCAGTATCGGCTTGGTCAGATGCCGCCGCTAGCTCCCCTTGAGCCTCACTAGCTTCCGTTTCGAGAGACGCAGAGGCTTCTTCTTGGCCTTCACCTGACCCTTCGGGCTCTGAATCTCCTGGCGCTGCAACCTCAACTGGGACCGTTGATTCTTCTTCTTGGCTTTTGACTTCGTTTTCTTCAATCATACTCTGATCAACCTCATAATTCAGGCAATTTTTAAGCGAGAAGTAGCTTCAGCACCCAACCCCAAGCAAAATCGAACGCTGCCAAGATAGAAGAGAACACAGCCACAACAACCACCACAATAACCGTCATACGCTTCGTGTCCGGATAGCTGGGCCAAGTTACTTTCCTAAGCTCACCAATCGAAGATAGGTGATATTCTCTCTGCTCTGGTTTTGAGCGGGCGTAAACAATACCTAAGACCCCACAAACAACCGCCCCGATGGCATTAGCTTGTGGAAACCAAGAATCGTATCGCTCCAGCCACCCAGTTTGAACTCCCAATGTTTGAATCGCTTTGAATCCTACATAGCCTATAATTATACCAAAAACGACATAACAAATCCGCAACCATGTAGCATCGTCTTTTGACATCACTTAACTCCTGAAAAGAAAGCCGAGAGTGTGAAGAGCAGGCGAGGAGGGATTCGAACCCCCAACCCGCGGATTTGGAATCCGCTGCTCTACCAATTCGAGCTACTCGCCTATGAAACAAAGGCAGAACTTTCCAACAGAGGAAGTTCTGCCCGCTTTTTAATTAAGTCGCCGCCGAAGCGGTACACATAAAGTACAATTCGAACAGATCGTTTTACTCAATGATCTCTGCAACGACACCAGCGCCAACAGTACGTCCACCTTCACGGATCGCAAAACGTAGTTCTTTGTCCATCGCGATTGGAGCGATAAGCTCAACTTCCATGTCGATGTTGTCACCAGGCATAACCATCTCAACATTGTCAGGAAGCTTAACTGAACCAGTCACGTCAGTCGTACGGAAGTAGAACTGAGGTCTGTAACCTTTAAAGAAAGGAGTGTGTCGCCCACCTTCTTCTTTGGTCAAAACGTAAACTTGTGCCTTAAACTTAGTGTGCGGAGAGATTGACCCCGGCGCAGCAAGAACCTGCCCGCGAAGGACATCTTCACGCTTCACACCACGAAGCAGGATACCAACGTTATCACCAGCTTGCCCTTGGTCGAGAAGCTTTCTGAACATCTCAACACCAGTACAAGTCGTCTTAACTGTGTCTTTGATGCCGACGATTTCAATCTCATCACCTACTTTGACAATACCTTTCTCGATACGGCCGGTCACAACGGTACCGCGACCAGAAATCGAGAAAACGTCTTCGATAGGCATAATGAAAGGCTGATCGATCGGACGATCTGGAACCGGAATGTACTCGTCAGCTTGCCCGATAAGCTCGACAACTTTTTTCGCCCATTCGTCGTCAGCACTATCGGCGTTAAGCGCATTCAGGGCTGAGCCTCGGATGATCGGAGTGTCGTCACCAGGGAACTTATACTGGTTAAGAAGCTCTCGCACTTCCATTTCAACAAGATCGAGGAGCTCTTCGTCGTCAACCATGTCGCACTTATTAAGGAACACGATGATCTTTGGTACACCGACCTGACGAGCGAGAAGGATATGCTCGCGAGTCTGAGGCATAGGACCGTCAGATGCGGACACAACGAGAATCGCACCGTCCATCTGAGCAGCACCAGTGATCATGTTTTTGACGTAGTCGGCGTGCCCAGGGCAGTCGACGTGTGCATAGTGACGATTTGCT
>CAZBDM010000001.1:76636-99234 GCA_964490675.1 uncultured Oligoflexales bacterium | reverse complement strand
TGACGCAGACCGCTTGACTCTGACAAAAGAGTACGCAGAAGGAATGATTGTCTATGCTATGGGTGGACGAGCCGCTGAAGAAATCGTCTTCAATAAGCAAACCACGGGTGCTGGCGACGACATCTCAAAAGCGACAGATATCGCTAGAAAAATGGTCTGCAATTGGGGGATGAGTGAAAAGATTGGCCCTCTTGCCATTGGCCGCAAAAATGAAGATGTCTTCCTCGGAAGAGAACTTCACGACCGCTCTGACACGTCAGAGAAAGTTGCTGCTGAGGTGGACAAAGAGATTCACCGTATTGTCACCCAAGCCTATGAGCGTGCAGTCAATCTTATCACCGAGCATCGAGACGAGCTCGATCGCATGTCAGAAGCACTTCTCATCAAAGAGACTTTAGGGTCAAAAGAACTTGAAAGGATAATGGCGGGCGAGGATATCCTTACGGCAGAAGACCGCAAGGCTTACGAAGAAAGACTTGAAACCAATCAGAAGTGGTCAGCTATCGCCGAAAAAGAGCGCGAAAAAATGAAAAAAAAGGATCAGGAAGAGAAATCTGACGACCCACAAACCCCACTCGAACCACTGCCCCAGGGAACATGAAATCAAAGGAAACAGGATCTTTTCTTATTATGGGGGTCTTAAATGTGACCCCGGATTCCTTCTCAGATGGCGGCCAGTTTATTGACCCTGATAATGCTTTGCAAAAGGCACTGTCGCTCGTTGATGACGGTGCAGATATCATTGACATTGGTGGAGAATCATCACGACCAGGGGCCCAGACGTTAGATGTAGAAACGGAGTGGCAAAGGCTTGAGCCTCTTCTTAAGGCCTTACGTCAAAAGGCTCCCCAAATAAGACTTAGCATCGATACCTGTAAGTTTGAAATCGCTCGTCGAGCTCTACCGTATGATCCTGAATTTATAAACAATATTAATGGCTTATACAACAAAGAAGAACTTACACTTTTAGCTAGACAGAAGACTTTGAGTTATATTGCCATGCATAAAAAAGGCAGCCCAAAAGATATGCAGACTCAACCTCTGACTTTCCAGCAGGTCTCAAATGAAGTCGAAGGTTTTTTTCACACTGCAAAGAAAGAATTGCTCGCAGCAGGCTTTTCAAAAGATCAGATTTTTCTTGATCCAGGAATCGGCTTTGGAAAAACCGATGCAGCAAACATTAAGCTGATGAGCCAAACATCTCAATTTACCACTTCCTATAACCTCGCTTTAGGCATCTCAAGAAAATCTTGGATAGGCCGAACTTTAGCTATAAAGGATCCGTTAGAAAGAGACCAACCTTCAAAAATGATGGAACTCGCTCTTGCTATGCTTGGCGCAAAGCTTATCAGAACCCACGAAGTCAAAACCTTGGTCAAGCTAAGAGAGCTTTTTGAAGGTGTGAGGGAATATTGAAAGAGATTATCGAACAATTCGGTCCCTGGGCAGTTTTAGATATATTAATCATTGCTGCCATTATTTATCAGATATTGTTGCTGATTAGGGGAACGCGGGCGGCACAAATCCTTACTGGAATTCTAGTCATCTTCGCAGCCTTTCTTTTATCATCAAGCGTCCCACTGACGACTCTCAATTGGGCAATGAATAAGTTTTATGCTTCCTTTATCATCATCCTTATTATCCTTTTCCAAGACGACATTAGACATGCACTTAGCAGAATTGGCAAAAAGTCCTTTATTTCAAGCTCCGAAAATGTCTCTTCACAAAGAGTTTATGACGAGATCACAAGAGCAGCCGTTTCACTAGCTGAAAGAAAGATCGGTGCCCTGATTGTTCTTGAAAGAAACATTATCCTAAGCCGCTACATCGATATTGGCATCTTGTTAGACGCACGCATTTCTAAAGAGCTTCTGCAGTCAATCTTTCACACTTCTTCGCCAATCCACGATGGAGCGGTCATTGTTCAGCAGGGAAGAGCAACAGCTGCTGGTTGTTTTTTACCTCTTACAAAGGAAGAAAATGTCGACCCGGACAAAGGAACAAGACACCGCGCAGCTATTGGTATAAGCCAAGAAACCGATGCTGTTGTTGTCATTGTTTCAGAGGAAAAGGGCCGTTTTAGCCTTGTTATTGATGGCACGATTATCCCTTTAAAAACCGCCAAAGACCTGAGAAAAGCTCTTAGAAAACATATGATTGACGAACCAGAATACGTAGCCGTATCAGAGCAAAGTGGCCAATCTCAAGGGCAGAACCGGGGGTTAGTGTCAAAACTTAGATCTAAGATAGGACATAAATCGTGAGCTTAAATGGGATCCTCTCACGCTTATTTAAAAACCTTCATTACAAGATTGCTTCGCTAATCTTGGCGACTCTTTTTTGGTATATCGTCCAAGGTGAAACGATCGTCGATATTGTCAAGCCCATCCAAATTACTGTCGATGTTGCCGATGGTTACATGGTGAAAGGATCTTCTACGCGCTTTAGGGACGCTACTTTACGAGCGCCGCGGGTGCTTCTCGCAAAATACAGCTCCCAACAGCCTCTAGAAGCCAACATCTCGATTCCAGAAGGTAAGGTAGGTCAGATTAAGATAAGAATCTCAAAGCAACACATAAAAGACTGGAATAACAGGATAAAACTGACTATTCACGATGCTTACTTGACTCTTTACGTCGATAAAAAAGCAACCCGCACCTTACCAATTAAAGAGCATGTCAAAGGTGTTCCAGCCGATGGCTACATCATTGAAAAAACGGCTGTTAAACCTGGTGCTGTTACGGTCACTGGACTAAAAAGTCAGATCGATAAGCTCAACTATGTCTTAACAGAACCCATTGATATTACAGGCATTCAACAGACAAAAAGCTTTGAAGCAAGGCTCTCAAAAGAAGAAAACCAAGACGCCAACTTCTCCATTGAAAAAGTCTCGGTATCCCTGCAAGTGGGGGAGAAAAAAATTAACAAGCGCTTTGGCAGCATCGCCGTTGAAATAGAGGGCAATGCCTATCAAGCACAAGTAAGGCCGCGCTATGTATCAATTGTGATTCAGGGAACTCCCGGAATTTTAAGTTTTATCAAGAGAAGTGATCTTAGGGCGTTTTTGGACGCTCGCGAGCTAAAACCTGGTCGTTATGAGAAAAAAATCCAGGTAAAAATCCCACCGGACACAGTCCTCATTGAAACCTTTCCAGAAAATGCGATAGTAGAAGTCTCTAGTACAAAGAGACTCAACTAAGGTCTCTAGAAACTTTTTCGTTATTACCCATTAGGCAGAATTGAACTATGACCCAATCGACTAAAACGCCTACGAGAGTTCAAAAGCTCTTTGGTACGGACGGCATTAGAGGAACCGCCAATGTTTTCCCTATGTCTCCCGATCTGATCCTCAAGCTCGGCCAAGCCATCGGAGTCTATTTCAGATCTCATTACCAAAACCCCCGCATCCTTATCGGAAAAGATACGAGACGGTCGGGATACATGCTAGAGCAAGCACTAAGTGCTGGAATATCTAGCGTTGGGGTCGACACCTACTTTCTTGGTCCTCTGCCAACACCTGGTATCGCTTATTTGACAAGAGGATTAAGAGCAAACGCTGGTATCGTCATTTCAGCTTCTCATAACCCTTTTTACGATAATGGCATCAAAATTTTCAGTAGCGATGGCTACAAACTTCCCGACCAAGTTGAAGTGGAACTGGAAAAAGCCACCTTAAACGGTATCGACGAAGAACTGCCTATCGGTAAATCTCTTGGTCGATCAAGAAGAGTCGATGACGCTATCGGGCAGTACGCTGTCTTTTTGAAAGAGCAGCTCCCTAAGCACCTCACACTAGATGGAATGCGCCTGGTTATCGATTGTGCTAACGGTGCTGCCTACAAAGTCGCTCCAAAAGTCTTTGAAGAGCTTGGGGCAGAAGTATTTTTAACTGGCGTAAACCCTGACGGATTCAATATCAACGAGCAATGCGGAGCAGTTCAACCCCAAAAACTCGTCGAGCAAGTAAAGCTCTATAAAGCAGATCTTGGTATCGCCCTTGACGGTGATGCTGACCGGCTTGTTCTTGTTGACAACCAAGGTGAAGTGGTTGATGGCGATGAAATTATGGCGATCTGCGGGACCCACATGCTCGAAAAAGGAACTCTCAAAGGAAACACCGTTGTCGCCACTGTTATGAGTAATATGGGCCTAGAAATTGCCTTAGCGAGAAAGGGAGGTAAGGTTTTAAGGACGAAGGTTGGTGATCGTTACGTCGTTGAAGAAATGAGGAAAGGGCATTTCAACTTAGGCGGTGAGCAATCTGGTCACATGATTTTTAGAGACTACTCAACAACTGGTGATGGTATCCTTGCGGCCTTAAATGTACTCGAAATAGTCATTGAAAAGGCTCAGACTCTTGCTGAACTCAAAAAAGTGATGACAAAGCTCCCACAAGTCCTCAAAAACGTACAGGTAAAAGAAAAGGTCCCGCTTGAGGATCTTCCTGAAGTGGGAGCCATGATTGACCAGTTTCAAAAGAAGCTTGCCGGCGAGGGAAGGGTTCTTTTCCGTTACTCAGGAACCGAAAAAAAGGCTCGCATTATGGTCGAAGGAACCAAACTGGATGTCATTGAAACCATGGCTGACGAATTAGCCAGAAAGACGGTAGAGTCTATTAGTACTTACAAACATTAAGGAAGTCTTATGATCCGTTTAGGGGTCAACGTTGACCACATAGCTACGATCCGACAGGCAAGAGGCGAGTCTTATCCTGACCCGGTAAGGGCGGCTCTTTTATGCGAGCTTGGAGGTGCGGATAACATCACCTGTCACTTGCGAGAGGACAGAAGGCATATCCAAGATAACGACGCTTTTCTTCTCAAAAAAACCATCCACGTTCCTCTCAATTTTGAAATGGCTGCCACTGCGGAAATGGTCAAAATATGCGAGACGCTGAAGCCTCACGCAGTCACCCTGGTTCCGGAAAAAAGAGAAGAGCTTACCACAGAGGGTGGCCTTGATGTCTCGAGACACTTCGATCACATCAAGTCGACCGTCAGTCGCTTGAAAGATTTGGGTTCTGTTGTATCTTTATTTGTTGAAGCGGACTCTGAAGTGATCAAAGTATGCCAAAAAGCAGGTGCCGATGCTGTCGAGATTCATACTGGTCACCTTTGTAAAGAACTCGACCTCAGCCAAAAAACGAGCCAAAAGCTAGAAATCATAAAACCTTATATCAAGGTTGCAGAAGACTGTCACAAGGCAGGTTTACAGCTTCACTTTGGTCACGGCCTCCATTATCAAAATGCACATTGGCTTCAACTTATTCCTTACGCTGAAGAGGCAAATATCGGCCACGCTATCGTCGCACGAGCCCTTTATATTGGCCTTGAAAATGCAGTTCGGCAAATGAAGCAGCTTCTTAATAATCCTGAGCATCGACCTGAGGTAAAAATTTAGTGCATCGTTCACAAATCTTCAGTCACGACAACATCGAAGAGTCAGATTTAACTGGCATTGCTGATCAAGTGTTTTTACAGTTACACAAAAACAAACACTTTTGTCTTTGGTTAGAAGGAGAAATGGGAGCGGGCAAGACAACATTTACGCGCTATCTTCTGCAAAACTTTGGCCTTGATAAGAGAATTCCTGTGACCTCTCCGACCTTCGCTTACCTTAATGAATACCTTATCGACGAAAGGCTCTTCGCTCATATTGACCTTTACCGTTTGGATCAAAAGTGGGATCCAGAAGAGCTCGGTCTACATCCTGATAAAGAATTTTTTGGGGTTATTGTAGAATGGCCACAAAATGGCTCAGATGAAGAACTTCTTAAACCTAGTCACATATTAGAAATTTATCATCCCTCATTAGATCAAAGAACGCGAGATTATAAATTCTACGAAATAAAAAACGCCTGAACCTTCGTCCAGGCGAAATAGGTATCAAAGGTTTTGGTTGACGAGTCTAGCTAGTTGGCAAAACTAGCCCTCGGGAAGCTCAACACTTGGCCAATGGCAATACGGTCCGGGTTAGGGATTGAGTTCCTATTCTGAAGCCAAATGTGTACCCATAAGGACCCTGAGCCGAGAGTTCTTGAAGCAATACCTGAAAGACTTTCTCCAGGTTGAACAGTGACTGTGATCGTGTCACCTCCACCGGCCATTCCTACCGGCTGGTCAATATCAGACACGGCTGAGTCGGTCGAAGCTGTTTCTACAGCTGGCTGGTCAAGTGAGTTCGAAGGCTCAAGTCCAGGTGCGTCACCCACCGTATCTCCACCGACGAGTGGATCCTCGAGACCAGGAGTTCCTGGAAGCTCGCCTGCTGGTTCACCCACAGCTGGATCTACCGGAGAGGCCTCTTCTGCGATTGCCGTGTCGACGACATCGGTATCCACTGCTGGGCTACTGTTGACCATGCTTGAGTCGGATGTATTCACTGTAACAATATTTGAGGTGTTGATCGTTGAATAGGTTTCAGCGATCGTGTCGACATGATTGGTCGTATAGACCGAAAGGAAATCATTTGCACTTTGGTTGAGAACTGGAACCTGTAAGTACTGTCTTGGGAAAATGAGATTTGCATTGCCAAGATTTGAAGCGGCTGCAATATGATTCCACATTGATTTGTCTCCATAAATCTTTTGAGAGATTGTGGAAACCGTTTCCCCATAACGAACTTGGTATTTAAAGACTCCGTAGACTTGTCCTTTAATGTTGACCGTCTCAGAAGTCTGAATAGTTTCTGTAGGCTGGACATCATTCATCGGCTGAGTCGTCGACAGTTCCATCGGCTCTTCAACGGGTAGCTCAGCACCCATGTCTTCGCCTTCAACGGCCAGAACTTCACCTTCCTCTTCAGTCATTTCGACAGCTTCCAAGCCTTCTTCGCCTGGCTCTGTTTCAACGACAGGTTCTTCTAATCCTTCTTCCTGCTCGCCTTCCATACCTTCACAACCTACTAAAGAGACTGAGAGGAAAAGTGCGACCAGTAACGTCCATGTCCAACGACTCACTTCCTTGAATAACATCTTTGATACCCCTAATTAAAATAAATAAAAATACACACACACGTTGTATGCCTGAAATCGGTGCACTCTTTGCGAGCTTAAATTCGCACTAGGAAAAATTTTTCAAGTTGAATTATTTCAGATGGTTAGATGAGTAGTGCGGCACAAATTACCGTATTGCTTTACCGGCAAGTGGCGCAGAAAGCACTCTAACTTTTTCTTAAAAATGCACAATTTGATCGGTTATCTTGATAGCTTAAGTAAATCACTCAGAACTTAAGGTTTGGCGGTATTGGCAGATGAGTCCGGCAGTCGACTTCTGTCCGATCCGAATGCTTGGTTTTGTTATTTAAATCAGAAGATCTCAGCAGAATGGCTTGTCATTCAGCAACTTGTACGACTTAAAGTTCAGTTCCTTCAATAGTCTTACGCTCAGATAAGAAAGTTACTAGAATAACTAGAAAAAAAGATTTATAAGCAATAACCAGTCAACGACTTATACGCTTAAATCGGAGAATTTTTGTCTTTTTTGGCAGAAAAGTGGCAAAAATGAATCACTTCGTTAAATAGCCAAGCTACTTAGACGGGTGGCGCACCCTGAGCGATTCGAACGCCCGACCCTCAGGTTCGAAGCCTGATGCTCTATCCAGCTGAGCTAAGGGTGCGCAAATTCACCGTCATCATCGGTGAAGAATGTACAAGATGGTGAATCTATTTGATTTATGCAATAGTTTTTCCTTTGCGCTTATCACATTCTATAAGATTTCAGTAAGATAGAGGCTGTCGTGGATTTTTCAGATGTTTAAGTTGATAGGTTTAGACAACTTCTCTTAGAAAGACGGAAAAAAACCAAAAGACCATAAATTCAAATTGTTGGTAAAATGAACCGTGATTGAGTCCTTAATCTGACTTTAGGTTTTGCTAATGATGATAAAAATCTCTTTTCATTAGTGAATCATATACCGCCGGATACACTCATCAAATAAAAAACTCAGCCACATAAACCTTTACTTAACCGTAATATAAAGAGGTTGTCTAACAATGAAAGGCCTCGCAACAAGACGTCAAGGCTTTACAGTGGCAAAAACCTCTTGATAAGAAGGTTAATAAGCAAAGGCAATTTTGACAACTTTAGCACCTTGAAGGTAGATCGCGACATTTTTATTTGCGTAAGTGTAGTACCAAACTTCTTTGATGTCGCCTGTCACCATATTGATGCCTAAGGTCTCCTTTTGATAAGGCTTACCGGCACTTTTTACTAATTCTAATTTGCTGACACCGGGCTCAATGATTTTTCCGCCAAGCCTAACAGATCGTTCGGTTGCAGTAGCTTGACTCGCAGAACAAATAACTAACGAGAAAGAAAAGAAAATGTTGAGGAGTGGTTTTTTCATTGCATATGATCCTGAGGGAGTTGAGGGGGAAGGGAGGGAGAAGATCCTCAAAAGACTCGAAGCAAAGAACGTTCCAAACTTAAATTACGAATACTCCTCAGTTTTAGTGGATAATTTTTTGACAGTTTGCAAGGTGTTAGGTGGCGCACCCGGAGCGATTCGAACGCCCGACCTTCTGATTCGTAGTCAGATGCTCTATCCAGCTGAGCTACGGGTGCAGGCTTTTGGTCAGAGCCAAAAGAGATACATCTATATAGAATCGCCAGAAAAAGAGCAATGTAAAACTTAGTCTATTGAAAAAG
The DNA here is from genome assembly GCA_964490675.1 of uncultured Oligoflexales bacterium. Classification (GTDB taxonomy): domain Bacteria; phylum Bdellovibrionota_B; class Oligoflexia; order Oligoflexales; family JAWKNZ01; genus CAZBDM01. Next base: position 90,586 of record CAZBDM010000001.1, on the reverse strand, counting down.
CAGCAGCAATCTGAGATGAAGATCTCTCCTTCTAAATCGCTTCTACTAAGAGGTCAAATTTGCAAGCATACTTCGGAAAATATGGCGGCCAGTACGTGGCTGAAACCTTAGTCGGCCCCCTTGATGAGTTGGAGAAGGTCTACCTTGAGGCCATAAAAGATGAGTCTTTTCAGCGAGAGCTTCACGATCTCCTTGTGAGTTTTGTCGGCCGAGAAACTCCTATGACATTGTTAAGTGAGCTCAGCGAGTCGCTTGGTGGTGCGAAAATCTACGCCAAAAGAGAAGATCTTGCTCACACCGGAGCTCATAAAATTAATAATGCTCTCGCCCAAGCTCTTCTTGCTAAAAGAATGGGAAAATCAAGGATCGTAGCAGAGACAGGCGCTGGTCAACATGGCGTTGCGACTGCCACCGCTTGCGCAAAACTTGGTCTCAAATGCGTCGTTTACATGGGATCTGTCGATGCGGAAAGACAGGCTCCCAATGTCCAAAGAATGAAGCTTTTAGGAGCTGATTTCAGGCCGGTAGACCGCGGCTCGAAAACACTCAAAGATGCTATTAACGAAGCTATCAGAGATTGGATAACCAATGTAAAGGATACCCACTATCTTCTAGGATCAGCTGTCGGACCACATCCTTTTCCGACGATTGTCGCTGAGTTCCAGTCGGTTATCGGACGTGAAAGTAGAACTTATTTTTTAAAGCACTTTGGGAGCTTACCTGATCTTGTCGTAGCATGTGTCGGTGGTGGCAGCAACGCCATCGGTATGTTTAAACCATTTGTAGACGACCAAGCTGTAGAGCTGGTAGGGGTGCAAGCTGGCGGTACAGATCTTAGTGCGATTGGCCATCACTCTTCTCCTCTTCTTAAGGGGACTCCCGGCATTCTTCATGGATCGATGTCCAAACTTCTTCAAAGTAAAGACGGGCAGGTACTTGAGACCCACAGTCTGGCGCCAGGTCTTGACTACCCCGCCGTAGGGCCCGAGCATTGTCACCTTCAAGACATAGGGCGAGCTCAGTACGTCTCTGTGAGTGATGATGAATGCCTCGACGCTTTTCAGATTCTTTGTGCCAAAGAAGGAATACTTGCTGCACTTGAAACCTCACACGCAGTCTCGTATGCCATTAAAAGAGCTCCCCAAATGACTCAAGATAAAAAGATTTTGATCAGTCTTTCTGGTCGTGGAGACAAAGATCTAACCTTCGCCATAAAAGCGATTGAAAAACGAAAAGGAAGTCCACTTTGAGTAAGATTAAAGAGACCTTCGAGGCGCTCTCTCAGAAAAATGAAGCCGCCTACATTCCCTTTTTGACGATGGGTTTCCCAACGATTGAGGAAACGAAACCATTGATTAAAACTATGGCTGAGGCTGGTGCTGATATGATAGAACTCGGCATTCCGTTTTCAGATCCTCTAGCCGACGGACCGACCATTCAGGAAGCCTCTCAGATTGCCCTGGAAAATGGCGTTACCCTTGAAAAGTCGATCGCGCTCGTCAAAGAGTTACGTCAAGAGGGGGTCAACACGCCTTTTCTTTTCATGGGTTATGCCAATCCATTCTTAAAATTCGGCCTAAAGAAGCTCTCCGAGGAGCTAGAACAAATCGCTGTTGATGGATTAATCGTGCCCGATCTTCCCCCCAGTGAGGCCCAAATATGGGTTGATCATCTTAAACCAAAAGGTATCGATCTGATCTTCTTTCTTTCGCCCAACACTAAGGAAGGACGAATGGCCGATGTAGTCAAACACGGTAGCGGGTTTATCTACTGTGTTAGTCTTACCGGTGTCACAGGAGCACGGTCTGAACTTAATCCCGAGCTTGATGGTTTCCTTAAAAGAGTCCGCGATAAGACGTCCCTTCCGCTCGCTGTTGGTTTTGGTATTTCAACCAACGAGCATGTTAAAACTGTTTCAAAATGGGCTGATGGAGTGATCATGGCCAGCGCTCTTTTAGCGAAATTAAAAGACTTACCGAAAGGCGAAAGAGGAGATTATCTCAAAGAGGCTATTTCAACTTTTAAGGCCCAAACGAAAAGAGCGTGAGATGGTATGGGTTAAAATTTGCGGGATGAAAACCCTCGAAGATGCACAGGCTTCTATCGAGGCGGGAGCGGACGCTATTGGTTTTGTTTTTTACAAGAAAAGCAAACGCTACATCAGTCCCGAGATAGCCAAGGACATCTGCCAAAAACTACCGAAAAAAATTGATAAGGTTGGTGTTTTTGTCGACGAGAGTGTGAAAAACATCACCCAAATTGCTGACCTATGCAGCCTTGATTTGATCCAGCTGCATGGCTCAGAGCCGCCTGATTTCGAACAAAAATTAAACAAAAAAGTTATCCGCTCTCAGCTTGTCCAAGGCCGCCTCTGTAAATCTGACTTTGCTCACTTTTCTAGCTTTGCACTACTTTTTGACACCTTCATAAAAGGTGAAAAAGGTGGCACTGGAGTGAGTTTTAATTGGGATTTAATCCCACCTCATTGGCATGAAAAAAGGATCATTATTGCGGGGGGCTTAACCCCCGCAAACGTATCAAAAATGATCAAAAAGCTCTCACCTTGGGGAGTAGATGTTTCCTCCGGGGTTGAGAAGGATGGTAAAAAAGACCCTGTTTTAACAAGGGATTTTGTCAATGCTTGCCGCAATTCAAGTGGTGACTAGAGGTCTAATAGACCATTTTTAGCTGCTAGCGGTACCTCAACAGGTCGAGGTATTCCAGAGTAAATCTCGGAAGAAAAATCTAAGATATCACATTACTTTTTAAAGTGGCGGAGAGAGAGGGATTCGAACCCTCGGACCAGTTGCCCAGTCGCATCCTTAGCAAGGATGTGCATTCGACCACTCTGCCATCTCTCCGTATATGAAGGTTTAGTGGCGGAGAGAGAGGGATTCGAACCCCCGGTAGGTTGCCCTACAACGGTTTTCAAGACCGCCGGTTTAAACCACTCACCCATCTCTCCGCAAGGGCCTCAGGAATGTCTGTAACCAAACTCCTAAAATAGGTATGGTGGTTAAAGGCCTTCCCGTGTAAGCCGAGCAGGAAGAGTAGCAACGAGTCAGCAAAGAATAAAGTGTTTTTTTAGGTTTGAATCATTTGATCCGTATTATTTTTTTCATCGTTCTTTCGACCATGACAAATCCGCTTTTAGGATCGGACAAATCCTTTAAGCTTCAGTTTTTTGGCGATCTTTACCTTCCCAGCCACGTCCTAAAAAAAACCGCTAGCACTCCCCAGGACCCAAAAGTCTTTGAAGGGGTTAAAGGCCTGCTCAATCAATCACCATATAATATTGTCAACTTTGAAGGAGTGGCTACTCATGCTGTCATGCCCCAGGTTTTAAAAAGCCATCTTCTTAAAATGCCTTTGACTGTCGGCCAACTTTTAAAAAATGCCCAAATCAATGTTGCCAACTTAGCTAATAACCACGCGATGGATTTCGGGTGGCCTGGGCTTTTTGACACGATTTCAAGTCTCTCTACAGCCGGTATTAAAACCCTTGGTGCTGGCGAGAACATAGAGCAGGCGACCAAGCCACTGATCTTACCTTTTGCCGAAAGAAAAGCCTGCCTTTTTGGCTTCAGCCGCACCCTTCCAAGTGATTTTTGGGCGAGTGAAAAGCGCAGTGGGACTGCCTATTTGAATAGCTCAGAAACGGCATCTGCGATCAAAAAGTGTACAAAAATGGGTCATTTTACGGTCGCCATGTTTCATTGGGGGTCTGAGCTTCAAAGACTACCCAAATCTTATCAAAAGGCTCTTGCTAGAAGCGTCATCGACTCTGGTGCCGATCTTGTGATAGGCCACCATCCCCACATTTTGCAATCGGTCGAAATTTATAAGAATCGCCCAATCTTTTACTCGATTGGTAACTTTGCCTTTGGAACTCTTGTTCTAAAAAGACCGCAAGAAGGGATTGTGGTTGCAGTCGGGGTTTCGCCTAAGTCAAATCAACTGACTTACGTGATCACACCGCTTAATGTGCAAAACAGTGAAACTGGCTTTATTCCCCAAGTCGCCAAAGATCCTAAAAAGCGGGCAAAGGAGTTGTTCGAAAACTTGAAAGGCTGCCACTGGAAATCAGAGAGCAGCCACTGGATTTGTCAATTTCAGGAAGGCTCTAAGCCATCTGTCGCAACCTTGCAATCCTCTGATCAAGAGGTGGGTGAGTCGAAAAAAGAGCCATAAACTTAGACTTACCAGAGATCTTAAAGGCAGCCACAGCTTCTTGCCTATCGTCAACAAGATCGACAGTTGATTTTAACTTTTCTAGGGCTGCGATCATGTTGCCTCGGCCAGCCAACTGGGCACCCCCTTTGTCAGCACGAAACTCGCGAAACCTCGAAAACCACGAAACTATGATCATACCAATGAGGCCGAAAACGACGTGAAGCACCATCTCTATGGCAAAGGCTGCGAAAAAAGAAGGCCCCTCTTCTTCGTCTCCCCGTAAAAAGTTGGCGATCGTCCAAGCGACGATTTTCGCAAAAAAGATCACAAACGCGTTAATGACACCTTGCACTAGAGTCATAGTCACCATGTCTCCATTGGCAATGTGGGCCACTTCGTGCCCCAAAACCCCATCGACTTCTCCCTTATCCAAGCGGTTAAGAAGACCTGTTGAGACAGCGACGAGGGAGTTCCTTTTAGACGGTCCAGTAGCGAAAGCGTTCACCTCAGGACTTTCATAAATGCCCACTTCCGGCATTTTCGAGAGACCAGCTCCTCTTGCAAGGTTGTGCACGCTGTTGACTAACGAAGCTAAACGGCTATCACTCGTATTTGGGTCTATGATCTGAACCCTCATACTCATTTTTGCAATGGTTTTAGACAGTAGCAAAGAAATAAAGGAGCCACCCATACCCCAAACGAGGCTGAAAATCATTAGTGAAGTGTAATCGATGCCTTGAGCCGTCAGGTAATGATTGACTCCCAGAAGATTGAGGACAAACATCAGCATGATCATGATGGCAAAGTTAACTGCCCCAAAAAGAAAAAGGCGCTTTAAAATGGTCATGATAATCTTCCCTTAAGTAATTAAACCATTAAGACACCCGTATAAAACGGTGACGACTATAAGTTAAGCCGAAAGGAAAAATAGTCAATAGGTGAGCTCGAGTTTTTAGCGACCTACCGCTTGGGATTCTCGAAGAGGATCTTTCGCCACGTTAGACGAGGGCGGCATAACAGGTGGTGGTTGATTGAGGAGTAGAGCGATATTTTGAATAATTCTAGAGGTTTCACCGGCTTCATCGCGAGCAGGAAGCCAAACATTGCTGACCACACCGGAGTCGTTTTCACGCAGGACTTCGACATTATTGAGAATTGTTAGCTCAATCACATTCCATGACACCCGGTTCATGCGCATGGAAACCTTGTTTCTAAACACTTGGTTATTTAAGTAATAGGTGTCCCACTCAGTTGTTATCAAACCGGAATCTTTATCTAAAATAGTAATATTGTAGTTTTTAAGAAGCACATCAAGAGAGGCTTTCCAAACATTTTCACCGCGTAAGTGAATTCGAAAAGTCTGCTTATCAACAGCGTAAATTGTCGCCTGTTTCTTAGCTCCTTCATTTGATGATGACAGGGAAGATCCGTTTACCGGCTCTGATGCTGACGCTTTCTTGTTGCGGTATTTGTCGAGATGTTTTGGTAAACAGCCAACCATGAGACTGACGAGAAGAAAAAAACAAATTTTTTCGATGGCTGAAGTCATGAGTTCATTATAAGCGTCTGCCTTAAAAGGGGTCAAGCGGCGATCTCATCGCCGCTTGCAAAAAAATGTTTCTCATCAAAGGAGGTCTTTGATCGCTTCTCTTTCACTGATCAGCTCATCTGCTGACGCCTTGATTTTTTCTTTGGCGAAATCACTTAAACTCACACCACTGACAATTTCATAGTTGCCTTTACCGTCGGACCTAAGAGGCATTGAATAAATAAGACCGGCTGGGATGTCATAATGCTGACCATCAGAAGCTACAGCTGCTGAAAACCAATCACCCTCTGCTGTTTTTGTTGTCAGTCTCTTTACTGTATCGATACACGCTGAAGCCGCTGAGGCCGCCGATGATTTGCCTCTCGCCTGAATAATTGCCGCCCCTCTTTTTTGCACGGTCGTGATAAATTCTCCCCGCAACCATTCGTGATCGGAAATCACTTCAGTGACAGGTTTTCCTGAGATTTTAGCGTTTTCAAAGTCCGGGTACATTGTCGTTGAGTGGTTGCCCCAAATAGCCAAATTCGTAACTTCACCGACACCAACTCCGGCTTTTTGGGCAAGCTGAGCCTTAGCTCTATTTTCGTCGAGAGCTGTCATGGCGAAAAATCTCGTCGGTGGCACTTCTTTGCAGTTGTGCTGAGCGATAAGAGCATTGGTGTTACATGGGTTACCGACAACAACAACACGAACATCAGAAGCTGCCTTTGCCAGTGCTTTACCCTGACCAGTGAAGATTGGCCCGTTGGCTTTAATAAGGTCACTTCTTTCCATGCCTGGACCTCTTGGCTTCGAGCCGACTAGAAGCGCCCAGTTAACTCCTTCAAAGGCAGTTTCGTTGCTGTCTGTGCAAGTAATACCGGATAATGTTGGAAAACCGCAGTCATCGAGTTCCATAGCCGTTCCTTCGGCTGCTTTCATAGCCTGAGGAAGCTCTAGAAGGTTCAAATGAACTTTTGTGTTGGGTCCAAACACTTCACCAGAGGCTAGACGAAAAAGAAGGCTATAACCGATTTGCCCAGCAGCGCCTGTTACTGCTACTTTCACCGTATCTGTCATGGGGTAACTCCTTATGGAAGGGGAAGAGGGCTAGCTTTTTTGCGGCGGATTGCGAGACCCTTGCCGACTGACCACCAGCTTTAATTTCTTTTCACTACTTTCTTGGGATTTCTGGTTGATATTCCAATAATCCTCAGAAGGAATGTAATCATCAACTTCCGACCAATGCAAGGTTTTCCCATCTTTGACGAAGTGAAGAACGTTTACTTTTTTAGATGCCTTGAGCTCTTTTTTGCAAATAGGACAACTATCGACCTCTTTAACGACCCCTTCGATGCGCACCTTAACTTTTGCGCTGGGATCTGACTGGGTCGGTCGGGAGCAGAAGTAACAGCCAACCTCCTCCGGAACTTGCGGTTTTGCCAAGAAAACATCGCTCGCCACAGGCTTTCCCTTTAAATCATTTCTGAAAGCCTTTTTGAGCTGCATTAAACGTTTTTTACAATCATTGGCTAGAAAAAAAGCGGCGTTTAAATTGCTATGATCGCTATCATCTGACTTCACAAAACGCATCGTCTCGAGCAAGGTTTCGATCATTTTAAGACTGGATTCGTAGTAGTCGAGAAGATTTTTAGCTTTAACGTCTTGCGCAATTGGAGCCAGCTGATTCGCCAAAAAAGTGATCTCATCAAGGTGCGTGACCAGTTGGTTATACCGATTCTTTTGGTCTTTCGAACGAGATCGCCTGGCCTGCCATTTAGTAAGTAAATAGACAAGACCGCCGCTTAACGTTGTAAGAATGATTAAAAACCACCACATAGCATTTCCTACTTGAGGATTCAGACTCGGCGAATATAACAAAAAAAAACAGCCAACAACAAGTAAGCCAATTGCGGCAAAGCGCTGATCGGCATCTTTTTGTCCGGGGATTAAGCCCTAACCAAATAAATATTTTAGATTTTTAAAAATTAGTTCAATTTCTGTTTTATTCCTGCCAAGGCCTACCGATAGACTCGCTAAGATTCAGGAGGCCTTAATGAGCGGAGCGTACGAAAGTCAAAGGGAGATTTTCAACAAGATCGTAAGGGACTATAAGGACTATATTGCGCTCTACAAGTTCTTCAATCACGGGTCCATTGACGGGGCCACGCCCTTCGCAAAATTCTACTGGCGTATCATTTACTACTCAAAACACGATGGTGAAATTCTTAAGCCAGAGCGTGGTTATTAATCAGGCAACTGAAAAATCCCAAAATTTATGGCAAAATAGGGATCTTGTGCGTTTTTTCCGTTGACGTTGAGCTTTTTTTTTATCAATAGATTGCCTTTCCTGTGTGAATTAGACATCCTCTGACTTGACCTATCTATTTCTGTTGACTAAAGAGATAGTATCGGGATGTATGTACGGTGGATGGGAATGAATCAGGCTCCGAGCAAAAAAGAGTCGGTACGATTGACGTCAACCTCAGATGGTCTTCACCTTGAAGGATCAATTCTGTGGTTGGATTCACGTCATAATGGCCAGCTATCGTTTCTCTCATCAGCTCTCACCCCTGTCAAAACTAACGTTCCACAAGTCATCGCTACCGAAGAAACAAGCAAGATTCTTGAAGTGTTTCGCCAGCGACCGACAACCTTGATTTGCCAATATAACAGGCCGTTTTCTATAGGAAAATTAAGAATGGAATTGCTCCCCTCCGGGAGCGTTTTAGGTGGCGCATCGCTTTTTGTCGAAACCGGCAAACTTAAGCTTCTTTACGCTCCGTGCATCCAGGCCCAACCCATCCCAACCGTCCGCCAGATGCAGCTTAAGAAGGCTCACGCCCTAATCCTTGGTGCTCATATTCCCGAGCCAAAAACCTCTTTTCCCAGTAGGAGAAAAGAAAAGGAAAGATTGGTCCAATCGGTAAGCGACAGCATCGCACAGGGGCAGTATCCCATTATTCTTTGCCAAGCGATTGGTACATCCCAGGAGGTTTGTAAGTTATTATCAGACGCTGGTCTGCCAGTAGCGGTACACAGCTCCATACACAAGATAAATCGCGTTTACGATACCTACGGCTCTCAACTGGGGGCTCATTCAGTTTATTATCCACGACGCACTAAAAAAAGAGTCATACTTTTCCCCTTTCCCCAGTCAACTCATGGCCGCATTCCCACTCTTCCGGAAGGACCTCTTTTTGTCATAAGAAACCATCCACCTAGTGACGAAAGTTTTGATGCCTTTGACGACGCCACAGACACATTCGTCATCGGGACCACAAGTGAAGCCTCTGAGCTTAAGGAGTCTGTCCTGGCTGTAAAGCCAAGAGAGCTGTACTTTACGGGTGCCTACGCAAAAAGTTACGTGGAAGAGTTTAAGTCTCTCGCTCCGTCGGTCAAAGCTTTGTTTCCCAACGACCAACCGACCCTTTTCTGAAAAGAAAAACCCCTGGACCTTTGTAAGATCCAGGGAGGAAAGGGGAGGAGACAAGGAATATAAGAAAAGCCCGAATTAATTCAGACTCCTCTTAAGCCAATACGACCAAATGTCTAATAAGTGTTTGTAAAAATTGAAGATTTTTGCTCTGCTATAAAACTCTAGCTGGGCAATTAAGCCTCTCATTTGAGCTAGCGAATCAGCTTGTGCAACCTTAACAATGACGTCTTCTAGAAGTTTTCTGTCTGATTTTGAAAGCTCTCCACTCTGATAAACCAACTCTTCTGACTCGAATCTTTCGATATCTTCTTGATCAAAAAGAATGTGGTTCGAGCGGATACCCTCGTTGTAAATGATTTGCCAAACAGGAGGAAGCTGAGCGCCCACTTTTTCTTCGTAAAACCGGTCGAAGGAATCGTATTTAAGATCCATGATTCGCATCCTTGAACATAATCCCAAGCGCTCAGCGGCGCTTACACTCCCGAGATTGCAAATGCTGGTCCATGCCTTACCTTCATAAAGCCACATATTATTAAAAGGTTACGAGAGATGGTTTGTAAATAATTTGGACAGTTGTCGGTGGGCTAGGCGCAAGATCTGTCTTCTGCTCACTGACAAGAAGACCCTTCATCGTGATAAAATAGCAGATAAAGTATCCCCTGCGACACGAAAAGAGGACTCATGACATTTAGTAAAACTCTACTTCTTTCGGGCCTGACAAGACTTGCAAAACCTCTTCAGCTAAAAAAAGACTACCAAAGAGAAATCCTGTCGCTTTTCTTTCTGGCGATGTCTTCTTTTATGGTTCTGTCCTTAATAAACTTTAGTTTCACCGACCCCTCGTTATTCTCTTTTTCTTATCCTGAAGCAGCTCTAAAAAATCCAGGTGGAAAACTCGGCGCCCATTTTTCTGGAGCCGCCTTTTATTGGTTAGGCTTTGCATCCTTCTTTATTCCGATCATCAATCTTTTCGTTATCTTCTTTTTACTAAAAGGTACCCAAACGGGGCGTATTATTATTTTTCTGCTCTGCTTTTTTGTGATTAATTTATGCCTTGCTTGCTTTCTCGATCAGACTCTTAATCAAATCAACTATCAAGGGTTTCAAATCTTTTCTGGCGGTTGGCTAGGCAACAGCCTCTCCAGTTCACTTCGTGAATGGACAGGTCAACTTGGCAGCATCATTTTTCTGATAACGATTTCCCTGTCAGCTTTTCTCGTCATACTAAGAAAAGCATTGATTATCCCTAGCTTCAAAAAAACAGCAGGTTTTTTGAAGAACAGCCGCTTCTTTAGGAGATCGCCAGAAGTTAAAGACTCTTTGCTTACTCAAAAACAACCTGCAGACATACCCATCTCCTTTGAAAAGTCTTCACAACATGTTGAAAACGAGGAAAAGAAAGAGATTAAAGAAAGGCTAAGTCTTAAGCCACTGTCAAAGCTTTCACCTTTTATAAAACACACTCACAAACAAAATCCTCACGCAGATCATTACACGCCCCCTCCATTAAAAGTACTAGAAATAACCGACAAAAAATCGGATCACTCTCTTTCAAAATCCGAAATAGATAAAACAGCCAGTCTGCTCGTTCAAACGTTGTCTGAATTTGGTATAAATGGAGACGTTATTGGCTACCAGCCTGGCCCCGTTGTAACGGTCTATGAATTTCAACCCCAAGCGGGTATTAAACAATCAAAAATTATCTCTCTCATCGATGATCTTGCTCTCGCTTTACACGCTGATTCAATTTTTATTCATCCTGTCAAAGGAAAAAGAGCCCTCGGCATTCAAGTTCCCAATCAAAAAAGAAGTCTTGTCCGACTTGGCGATATTATTTCCTCAAGAGCTTTTGTTTCCTCTAATAGCCCTTTAACATTCGCGATGGGTAAGTCTCTTAGTGGGGAGCCTGTCTGTACAAATCTGCAGACAATGCCGCACCTTCTGGTTGCCGGTGCTACGGGTTCCGGTAAATCAGTAGGTATTAACTCTTTACTATGTAGTATCATCATGAAAGCTTCTCCAAAAGAAGTAAGACTTATTTTAGTTGATCCTAAAATGCTTGAACTCTCTGTCTATGACGGAATTCCACATCTTCTTATGCCGGTCATTACGGAACCAGCGAAAGCCACTATCGCGCTAAAATGGGCCGTTAATGAGATGGAAAGGCGTTACAAAATCATGCAAAAGGTAGCAGTAAGAAACATCATCGGTTTTAACGAATACTGGAAAAAGCTTGACGATGAAAAAAAACAGGAGCTGCGTAGCAAACTTGAAGAGGAAGACCTTAATGAGCTACCTTTTATCGTTTTTATTATTGATGAACTTGCCGATCTTATGCTTACCGCACCAAAAGAGACTGAAAGTATGATCCAAAGGCTTGCTCAAAAAGCAAGAGCTAGTGGCATTCATATGGTCCTAGCAACACAAAGACCATCTGTAGACATCATAACCGGTGTAATTAAAGCAAACTTACCTTCGCGCATCGCCTTTCAAGTCGTCGCAAAGCACGATAGCCGCACCATTCTCGATCAAATGGGAGCAGAAAAGCTTCTTGGCAAGGGTGATCTTCTTTTTCAAAAGCCAGGTCAAAATCAACTGGAACGCATTCAAGGTGCATTTGTCAGCGATGAAGAAGTCGTCGGACTTGTCGCTGAAGCAAAAGCGCAGGACACACTAAATTATGATGATAGAGTTATTAACTGGATAGATGAAGAAGCATCACGAGCTGATAGCGATAGTCTGGAAGCTTCGAGTAGCGATGATGTTGATCTTGATTCAAAGTGGGATGAAGCGATTTCGATTGGTCAAACACATGGGGTCGTTAGTGCTTCTTTCCTGCAAAGGCATCTCAAGATTGGCTACAACAGAGCCGCCAGAATTGTCGATATGATGGAAAAACAAAGTCTCGTCGCCAAGGCAGACGGCTCGAAACCTAGAAAATGGCTCGGCCCTAGCTCAGTTTAATTTTGTGTTTGAAAAACCCTCGTCATCTCTTCAGCCATTTTTTTCATACCGAAGAGCTTTTTGGCTGCTTGAGATCTATGTCGTCTTGTTTCTTCAGTTTCCAAAAAACATGTTTTAATGAGCTCAATGATTTTGTTTTTATGCGACCAGAAATCTTCTACATGAAGGCTGGAGCCATCAAGTTTAATCTCCGAAAGTGCCCCTGCCTGGGAGGTCAGGATGGCAGTTCCGCTGCATAAGAACTCCTCAGATACGCGGCAGATGAGTTCTGAGCCAAGGCTAGGAATGACACCTAATGTTGCTTTTGATAAAGCCAGAGAGGGTTCTTTTATCCTTTGGCAAATGATGTCGAAGTCTTGTTTTTTTAAACCAATTTGTTCAGCGTGCAAAAAGAGGTCTTTGCCAGAAAGATTTTCCTCTTGGCCGATAATTTTTAAAAATGGCGGTGGCATATCTTCCTTCCAAGACTTAATAAGCTCTGCGAAGAAACTCATAAATCTCTTATGCCCTTTAATAGGGTCTAGCCTGCCAAAGATCAGCAGTTCGGGTCTTTTTGGCTTCTCTACATCGCGTCTTAAAAACTTATCCGTGTCTATTCCCAGTGGCACAATAAAAATAGGTTTTTTTAGACCCTGGGAGTTGTACTGAGATTTTATCAGCTGACAAGGTGTGATCAGTCCGTCACAGTGAGAGAGAGAAAATAGAGATGATAATCTACTAATTACATTGTTATTTTTGACATGATTTCCTCGAAAGCGAAAACAGCGCGTCTTTTTAGACTTCAATTTAGAGAGACTCGTTTCCTTACCACCGTAGACCATAATGATATCAGGCTCGAAGTCCCTTTCTATCGTTTTAAAGCGCCTGACTGCTTTTAAAGAAGAGAACTCTTCAAAGGGGTAGGTACTAAGACCGTATGTTTTTGCCCTTTTAAAAGCGGGTGACGAGCGAAGGGGAGAAAAAATACAGGAGTGCCCTGTGAGCTCGAGCGAACGCGCAACACTAAGAGCATACTCCGTGATAGCGCTATTCCACCGGTTTGAGAGAAGATGCAAAACCTTAAACTGAGAACTCATTAAAGTTCGCTACCTTTTTGATAAATTTCCCTTAGTTTAGCGTATTTTACGTAAGCATAAAGACTACTTAAAAGAGCATAACAATAGCCTTCATAACCGTCTAAAAAGCCAAGCCTGAGAATATAGCGGTTTATAAACTCAAAAAAAGGACGTGCTGCATGAAAGATACTAACTGGTTTTCGTTTACCTTTTGCATAGTGGTTTTCTGCAATTCTTGACGTGTATGTGTTAAACCTTTCGAAATAATCTTTTAGATCATCATAACTATAGTGATAAAGAGTACCCTCAAGAAGTTTTTGAGAAGCAATCGGTACATTTAGTCGTTCATGAATTCCTTCTGTAAAATGTGCTTCGTCTTTAAGAAAAAGCCGCACTGGAAAATCTCTTGTTTTTCCATAACGCATAAGACGACCGAGAAAAACCAGTCGCCTTCTAACTTTAAAGCCAAGTCTTTGCTGCTCTGATCGAGGGTCTTTAATCGCGCCGGTAACAGCTCGTTTAAGACTTTCATCCATCACCTCATCGGCATCAATTGAAAAAACCCAGCGGCGGCTAGCCAGCTGGGTTGCGGCGTTTTTCTGATTGGCATAATGATCAAAGTCTCTGTGAAAGACTTTCGCACCAAATGACTCTGCTATATTCCTAGTCTCATCTTTACTGCCAGAATCCAGGACAACTATTTCAACACCCTCTGGAAGGCTTTCTAAACATCTTTTGATATGTGCCTGTTCGTTAAGGGTGATGATCACGACACTTAAATTTAAATGCTC
>CAZBDM010000001.1:55138-76626 GCA_964490675.1 uncultured Oligoflexales bacterium | reverse complement strand
CGTCTTGGCCGTATGAAAATGATGCGGCCCATTCAAGAGTACTGCTATTGCTATCAACATGCACAATAACAGGATAACCTCTTCTGATCACCTTTGAAATCGGTGTTGTAATGGCGACAACACCTTTTGATCCTTTTCTTTTAACGATCCGTCCACTGGCAATGGGATTAGCTTTCTCGTCTAGGATCTCTACTCTGTCACCAACTTGACCTGATTCAAGCTTGATTAGACAGCGACAGCTTTTCATCTCTTTTTTACACTGGCTAACAGGGCTGCAGCGCTTTATCGAGGCAGCCTCGAGCGCACTTGCTTGGAGCAAAAGGCCAACACTAGCAAGAGTTATGGCAAATGTTTTCAAATTTCTAAGTACAGAATTTTTCATGGCGGGGAGTCCTTTTTCTGGGCGGAAAGGGGTCAGGGAGTGAGGGCCGACTGGCCAAACCTTAGACAAGCAAGTTTTATACCGAGGTTTATTTTTTAGACCCCTGAAATATCAGAGTATTTTCACTGCACCCCTAGCACTTTCTGCTTAAAAGAGACAAAACTGTCAATTTTTTTGACACAGAGATACATGCGCTAAAGATATCTATCCACAGATGGGTTTTCGCTTTGAATGATTGACAGAAACTTGAAAGCTCCCATAGAGTCTAGTTTCTGAACCGACGACTTAGAGGAATATTTATGACAGAAGCAAAAAAAACGGCCCTGTTTTCAGAGCACAAAAAATTGGGAGCCAAAACCATTGATTTTGGTGATTGGCTGATGCCTGTTAGTTATTCAAGCGTTCTGGAAGAGCATAAAAACGTCAGAGAAAAAGTTGGTGTCTTTGACGTTAGCCATATGGGAGAGGTGTTTATTCGAGGAAAAAATGCCCTTTCCTTCGTTAACCATCTAACGATCAACGATGCTTCAAAACTGAAGGACGGCAGTGGCCAATATACAGCAATGTGTAACGAGAAAGGCGGCATGATCGACGATCTCATTATTTATAGGTTAGATGCCGAACAATTCCTTTTTTGCGTGAATGCTTCCAATCAAGAAAAAGACTTCCAGTGGATTGATGCAAAAAAGTCTCTGTTTAAAGATGTATCAGTGACCAACGAATCAGAGAGCTATTCTCAACTCGCCATCCAAGGTCCTCTTTCAGCTGAGGCGATTACAGACCTGCCTCTTAGTGACGCCGACAAACAGGCCATCACAGATTTGGCTTATACGCATATCAAAAAACTCGAGCTTTTTGGAGTCCCCGCCTATATCGCAAGAACAGGGTACACGGGAGAAAAGGGATTTGAAATCTACTGCTCTTCAGAAGTCGCCATCAAAACGTGGCAACACCTTATAGAAAACAAACACAAAACCGGTCTTCTGCCGATCGGACTCGGCGCTAGAGATACCCTCAGGCTTGAAGCCTGTTACCTTCTATACGGAAACGATATGGATGAAACCGCGACCCCTCTAGAAGTGGGCATCTCTTGGGCAACCAAACTTGAAAAAGAAGACTTCATCGGAAAAAGAGCGCTTATCGAGCAGAAGCAAGAGGGTGTGCCTAGAAAGCTGATCGCCTTTAAGTTAGAAGATCCAGGTGTCGCACGAAGTGGAATGAAAGTATTTAAAGACGGAGAGGCTATAGGGCAAGTGACCAGCGGATCAGTCTTACCAACGGTCGGTGGAGCTGGAGGACTAGCCTTGGTTAAAAAAGAGGCTGTTGTGATCAATGACTCGATTGAAATTGAGGTTCGCGGTAAAAGAAAACTTGCTAAAGTCTTTAAAAAACCCCTATATTCAGCCAAAGTTAAAGACTGAGGAGAAAACCCAATGGAATTACCAGATAATCTACACTACACAAAAGATCACGAATGGATTGCTAGCCTTGAAGGCACGTCTAGCGTCGGCGTTTCCTCCTACGCCATCGAGCAGCTTGGTGACATCGTCCATATCGAGCTACCAGAAGTTGGCAGCAGTTTCTCTGCTGGCGATTCTTTTGGAACGATTGAGTCGACTAAGACCGTATCTGACCTCTATATGCCAGTTGATGGTAAAATTATTGCCATCAATGAAGACATCGTATCTACACCGGAATCTCTTCAAGAAGATCCTTACGACAAGGGCTGGCTTGTCAAAGTAGAGATAAGCGGAAAACCTGAAGAAGGAGTTATTCTTTCTGCCGCATCTTATAAAGACTTCATCGCTTCCGAGTAAAATGACTGGTCCCAAGACCAGTCTTAAGTAAGCACTAACGGTTGGTCCTAATTATCTTTAGTCGACTAACCGTTTTTATCTTTATTGATAGTCTTCAATAGGCGCGCAGCTACACATCAAATGCCTGTCACCGTAGGCGTTATCCACCCTTGCTACATAGGGCCAAAACTTCGCTTGTTTGACTTCACTGGTTGGAAAAACCGCAACTTCTTTTGAATAAGGGTAAGGCCATGTTTCCGAGACAAGCATTGAGGCCGTATGGGGTGCGTTTTTTAACGGGTTGTCCTTTTTATCGTACTCGCCTGATTCTATCGCTCTGATCTCATTTCTAATGGCTATCATCGCTTCACAAAAGCGGTCGATTTCTTTTTTCGACTCACTTTCGGTGGGCTCTATCATCATAGTGCCGGGTACAGGAAAAGAAACTGTCGGTGCGTGAAAACCGTAGTCGATTAATCGTTTTGCAATATCATCCACTTCAATCGAAGCTTTCGCCTTTAAAGGTCTCAGGTCGATGATACACTCGTGTGCGACAAGTCCTTCATTACCGCGATATAAAACCTCAAAATGTTCCCTGAGACGAGAAGCGATGTAGTTTGCATTTAATATCGCTATCTCGGTCGCTCTTTTAAGGCCATCTGCCGCCATCATCCTTATATACATCCATGAGATAGGCAGGATACTGGCGCTTCCGTAAGGTGCCCCTGAGATCGTCCCAGCAGCTTCGTTTGATGAGCCCGTGAAGGGGTGACTCGGGAGATAATTGGCAAGATGAGATTTGACCGCTATCGGTCCCATGCCAGGACCTCCGCCACCGTGAGGAATACAAAAAGTCTTATGAAGATTCATATGACAGACATCGGGGCCAAACTCCCCAGGGCGGCAAAGCCCCACCTGAGCATTGAGGTTTGCCCCGTCCATATAAACCTGACCGCCGCGATCGTGAACGACTTGACAGACTTCTTTGATATGATGTTCAAAAACCCCGTGAGTAGAAGGGTAGGTGACCATCATAGCGGCTAGACTTTCTTTGTGCTGCTCAGCTTTTTGAGTGAGATCTTGCAGATCGATATTTCCGTTTTCGTCACACTTAACCACGACAACTTTATAACCCGCCATGATTGCGCTTGCTGGGTTGGTTCCGTGAGCTGAGCTTGGAATGAGACAGATGTTACGATGCCCCTCACCTCTGCCGCTTTGGAATGCTTTGATGACAAGAAGACCTGCAAACTCTCCCTGAGCACCAGAGTTTGGCTGTAAACTGACCGCATCGAAACCGGTTACCTCACAAAGCATATACTCAAGCTGTTTGAAAAGCTCTTGGTAGCCTTGCGACTGGTCGTCTGGAATAAAAGGATGAAGAGAAGAAAACTCGGGCCAAGACACAGGATAAAGCTCGCTTACAGCATTTAATTTCATCGTACAAGAACCTAATGGAATCATTGAAGCTGTAAGAGAGAGGTCTCTGTTTTCCAGTCGTTTGATGTATCTCATCAACTCGGTCTCTGAGTGGTACTCCTGAAAGACCTTAGCAGTCATAAATTCAGAGTCTCTCTGCAAGTTGTTGGAGATTATTAGTGAGCTTTTCTTAATTTCCTCATCGGTTACCTTAACTCCGGGAACCTCAAAAACTGACAATAGTGTATCGAGATCCAAAAGGCTGGTCGTTTCATCAAAACTAATGCCAATATCGCCATTTTCAAAGTATCTCAGGTTGACCTCATTACTGAGTGCTTTTTTTCTTATTTCACTTTGTTTACCTTGATCACCCTTAATTAGAATCGTGTCAAAGTAGGACTGATGTGCGAGCTTAAACCCTGCCTTTTCTAAGCTACGAGCAAAAAAACAAGTTTTTTGATGCACTGATCTAGCGATCGATTTTAGTCCTTCGGGACCGTGATAAACAGCATACATGGCAGCCATATTGGCTAGAAGAGCTTGCGCAGTGCAGATGTTACTGGTCGCTTTTTCTCTTCTGATGTGCTGCTCTCTTGTTTGCAGGGCTAGTCTTAGGGCTGGTTTTCCTTCTCTATCCTTTGAAACACCAATGATTCTTCCGGGCACCTTTCTTTTAAATTCGTCTTTTGTCGCAAAAAATGCTGCGTGTGGTCCGCCAAAGCCCATAGGGACACCAAACCGTTGAGCACTTCCAAAAGCAATATCACAGCCAAGACTACCAGGATCTTTTGTTAGAGTAAGAGCGAGAAGGTCGACCGCAACCGATACTATGGCGCCGTTTTCTTTTGCCTTTCTAATGAAATCACCGTAGTCCTTTAAAAGGCCCTCGGTGTCAGGAGTTTGTAAAATGACTCCAAAGAGTTTTTTATCAAAACTAAACTCATCTGGATCACCAACGATGAGTTCAACCCCGAGCGCCTCTGCCCTTGTTTTGACGACCGCAATTGTTTGAGGATGACAGTTTTTGGCGATAAAAAAGTGGGTCGCTCCCTTTTTTGCTGCATGAATACTCAGCGCCATTGCCTCAGCTGCAGCGGTCGGTTCGTCAAGAAGAGAAGCATTCGCAATATCTAAACCGGTAAGGTCAGAGACCATGGTCTGAAAGTTAAGAAGCGACTCCATACGACCTTGTGAAATCTCAGACTGGTAGGGAGTATACTGAGTATACCAACCAGGATTTTCTAAAATATTTCTTTGAATAACGGCTGGGACTATGCAGCCGTAATATCCCATTCCAATAAAAGACTTAAATATCTTATTTTTCTTGGCAATCGAGCGCAATTCTGCCAGTGCTTCGGTTTCTGTTGCAGATGGTTTGAGATCCAACTCACCTGAAAATTGAATGGCTTCTGGTAGAGCTTTAGAAGAGAGATCATCAAGCGAAGAGTATCCGATTTCTTCCAACATTTCGTTGACTTGTTCACCTTGAGGGCCAATGTGACGATAGGCGAACTGTGAAAAAAGCTGATCAGTGATAGTAGTTTTAGACATAGATACCTCTCTTTTCCTACAGTCTTTCAACTATAAAGGCGAAGATAGGATATTACCCCTAAAATAGCAATCTGAGCCTCTAAGTGAGGTCTATCTGGGAGGCTGAACGTCTCGGTGATGAACGGAATACTGCAAGTGGGCGAGGTTTTTATCTTTTAGGGCTTGGCAAAGTGTCTCAGCTATAAAAACACTTCTGTGTTGTCCACCGGTACAACCGATACCGATACGAAAATAGTGTTTACCCTCGGCATAATACTGCGGAAGGAGCCAGCAGTTTAAGTCTATAATTTTTTGCAGATAAACTTCTGTTTTTTGGTCTTCTCTAATAAAGTGTTTGACCGGTTCATCTAGTCCTGACAGCTTTTTAAGAGAAGGAACAAAGTAGGGGTTATTTAGAAATCTAACGTCAAAAATAGAATCTGCAGGACGGAGCTGTCCGTGTTTGAAACCAAAGCTTGTTATAGTGACGTAAAGACTGCGCGGTGGCACTTCGCCAAGGTAACGTGCCTCAATATGCCTGGCAAGTTGATGGGGAGAGAGCCCTGAAGTATCAATGACAACGTCCGCTTCCCATTCAACCGGACTAATCAGCTCGCGTTCTTTCTTAATCGCTTCTGTTAGACTTTCGCCTTCCGTTAAAAAAGGATGTGGCCTTCTCGTGGCTCCGTATCGATTTGCTAATGTCTCTTCATTAGCAACTAAAAACACCACATCAACCCGGGCATCCTCAGAGATTTTTTGTTTGAGAGCCTTAAACTCATCGATAAGTCGTTCACTATGGACATGCAGGCCAAAAGCAAAACCTTTGGCTCTGATGTCATTTTTTTCTTTAAAAGTGAAAGGGTCGGCTGGATCATTTCAAACGGTAAGTAGTCGATACAATAAAGCCCTTGGTCTTGAAGGGTTTTGACTGCTGTTGACAAACCTGCACCCGACTGTCCGGTGACAAGTACGAGAAGTGGTTTTTTCTTTGAATCTTCCACCATAGAGAGGATCTAAAAATACTTTTTACGCTTGCTAGAAGGCAAAATACCCATTTGTTCACGGTATTTGGCCACCGTTCGGCGAGCCAGTTGAATGCCCTTTTTCTCTAGAAAATTAACGATCTTCTGGTCTGAAAATGGTTTTTTGGGGTCTTCGCTATTGACGATATCTTTGATCATATTTTTTACAGATTCGCTAGCCATATCCTGACCGTCTGCACGTGACACAGAACTATTAAAGAAATACTTAAGCTCGAAGATACCCCTTGGGGTATGAACGTATTTGTTATTTGTAACTCGACTAATCGTCGATTCGTGCATGCTGATATCTTCTGCAATATCCTTCAAAATCATTGGCTTTAGGAAGTGAACGCCTTTTTCAAAAAAATCCTTTTGCCGTTCCAAAATACACTCAGTGACTTTAAAAATTGTTCTTTGGCGTTGCTGGATACTTTTGATGAGCCACTGCGCTGACTTCATCTTTTCTTGGATGTATTCTTTATCTTCACCCTTCGCTTTGTCGGTAAGCATGTCTTTATAAAAGTCGTTGATTCTCAGTCTCGGCAATCCCTCTTCGTTAAGGCTGACGACCCACTCACCACCAAGTTTAAACACATAGACATCTGGAATGACAATTTGTGCTGTTTCACCGCCAAACTGTCGCCCTGGAATAGGGTCCAGCTCGGCAATAATCGCGACATTTTCGATGACTTTATCAAGAGGGATTTTTAGTGCTTTAGCGATAGCGTTGTAGTTTCTCGTTTCCAAATCATGAAGATGGCAATCGACGATCTTTTCGACGATTCCATTTTTAAGTCCTTCATTTCTCAGTTGAATGAGAAGACACTCTTTTAGATCACGGGCACCGATTCCGGGAGGATCAAGTCTTTGAACAGTATCAAGAATATCATCAGCAATATCGAAAGTGATATCTTCTCCATCAACTAAGTCCTCAAGACTAAGACTTAAGTAACCTTTCTCATCGATGTTACCAATAAGTAAAAGAGCCGCATTTTTTTCTTCTTCGGAAAGGTCTAACTCGCCAATCTGCTCCATAAGATAATCGTGCAGAGTGGTCGATGAACTGACAATATTCTCATAGTTTGGCGCTTCCTCCGAAGAGGATTTGCTATTTGATGTTGTGGATTGTTGACCCTGTTCTTTAAGCCTGGAGAGGGCCTCCCAATCCACTTCTTCTTTATTTCCTTTATCTTCTTGGGAGGCATTTGAGTTATCGAATGAGTTGGCGAGCTCGCCAATCTGCTCTCTGATTAAGTCTTCGGCTGTTCTCTCACGTTCTTTGTCTGCTTGAACCGACTCTTCATTTGACTCAACCATACCCTCTTCGAGTATCGGGTTTTCGCTCAGTTGTTGAACGACGAATTGCTCAAGCTCAAGCCTAGAAAGCTGCAATAGTTTAATGGCCTGCTGAAGCTGTGGTGTCATCAACAGCTGCTGGGTCAATTTTTGACTTTGTCTGATGTCTAAAGCCAAACACTCTCCTAAATCCAAAAATTGGATCAATTTATGCACACGCCAAAGCTAGGGGCTAACCCTTCACTATGGTACACTCTTTTTGTCTTTTAATAAATCGGAATAGTTTTTGCTAGATAAAGCTTTTTTTGCAAGCAGCGAGAAATTATTCTCTAAAGTCGGAAGTTTTCTCCCAAATATATTTCACGAACAATCTGCGAAGAGGAGATTTCCTCTGGGTTTCCATGGGCGATAATTTGACCCTGTGAGAGCACGTATGCCCGGTCACAGCTTCCAAGGGTCTCCCTGACGTTATGGTCGGTGATAAGAACGCCGAGCCCTTCATTTTTTAGCTGCTTGATAATCATTTGAATTTCCTGAACCGTGACAGGGTCTACACCCGCAAAGGGTTCATCAAGAAGAAGAAATTTTGGTCTGATAATAAGTGCACGAGCAATTTCAACCCTTCTGCGCTCCCCACCAGATAGAGCTGATCCAATCGAATGGGCGATGTGCTCAATCTGAAACTTTTGCAGAAGTTCCTCAACTAGAGCTTTGCGCTCCGAGCGGGGCACGCCCGTCACTTCCATGATCGCTTTTAAATTATCAACGACCGTTAACTTCCTAAAAATAGACATATTCTGCGGTAGGTAACTGATCCCTTTTTTTGCCCGATTATGCATAGGAAGATCAGTAATGTCTTGGTCACCAAAAAAAACCGACCCTGACTGAGGAAAAAGCAGACCGACGACCATATAAAAGCTTGTTGTCTTGCCAGCTCCGTTGGGCCCTAAAAGGCCAACGACCTCTCCCGTCTGCACTTTAAAAGAAACCGACTTAACAACATTTCTACTTTTAAATGACTTACAAAGCTGGTGGGCCTTTAGTTCTGTAGGATGGACCATCGTTACAACCCTAGCTTTTGATTCGCTCATCTACTTTCCCTCTTCAGGCTGCGGCTGCACCACTCCGGCCACTTGCTCAGCCTTTATCCACCCCGTTTTTAAGTTGTAAATAATCCTTTGTCCACGCACTTCATCTTTGCCGCGCCAGAGCTTTGCATCCCCAGAAATCGTAACAGTCTGTTCTTGCTGATTAAAAACAACTTTATCGCCGAATGCTCTGACTTCGAATTTAAGGACCAATTTAGTGGAGCATGGGATCAATTTTATTGATTTTGACATCACCTGTCGCTTCAACCGTTTTTACTTCTTCGGTTTCGTTATCAAAAAAGACTTTTGCCTTATTTGCTCTAAGATCAAAATCCCCCTGGTTAACCTTTACTTTTCTATGAAGTTCGATAAAGCCTTCGTCTCTAATTCCAGATAAGTCTTCACTCTCAAAGTGAACAGGAAGCTTTGACTGTTCATCTTGGTTGATGTTCTTTTTTTTAGTTTTTTTCGTATTCGGCTTTTTAACGCTGCTGTCTGTTGAAGGTGGATTTTTCTTCTTATCATCACCCTTTTTTTGTGGCTGTTGATTTGTTTTTTGATCACCCTTTATAGGACCGTCTGCGTTTTCTTTCTCGTCTGTCGTTTTTTCCGGTTTCTTACTGTCGTCAGTCTTTTCAGGATCTTTTGCCTTTTCCGAGTTGATCTCATCGATACTATCTATCAGATCGGCTTTTAGGGGATTTGAAAGAAAAAGCCCGAAAAAGTAAAATCCCAAAAAAAGAAAAAACCTACTATTTTTTTGCTTCATCATCCGGTGTAAATACTCCTTTTATAAGACCAAAGACTTCCAAATTTTCATTCGTCAAATCAATTTGAAAGCCTTGATCACCTGTCATCCACCTTTTGGGGCCATCGATCCTCACCGGCCTTTCAGAAACGATCGTATCACGATTGGCAAAGTACTCGGCATAATCTGTCTTTAGGATATGTCTTTTGTAATCAACAACGACCTTTTCTTTTAGCTCCGACCTTACAAGGTCAGTGCCAGACATCATCTTACCTAAGCTGTCGGTGTCGAAAAATGCAGTTGCTCTTTCTGAACGAAGACTTTCATACTTTCCATTGATGAGTCTTTGAGCCCGAAAATCCCCTTTAAGCTCCAAAGAATTGGGTTCTACGAACTGTCCCATTTTTGCTGATACTGAGCCAACAAGCTCTGCATCGTTAAACCGATACGAGGTAAACTCATCTACAACTAGCGACTGTCTGGTCAGACTTTTCTTGATCTTTTCCTTTATCGGCTTTTCTTCTCTATTTAAAAAAACCCAAATGGAAAGAACAAAGCATAGCGAAAACACCGCAATGATAACCAGACGCCCCAAGACTTTACCTCCTCCTTTAATTTTAAACGATCTTGACTGAAGGGAAAATACCTAAAAATTTCGGCTGGCTATCCTATATCACTTTTTCACTAAGAAGATCGTGAAGGCGGATCAGACCGATGAGTTTTTTGGGCTCATCTTCTGTGACAAATAGAGAGGTGATCTTTGCATGCTCCATGATGCTAATCGCATCGACTGCTCTCTTAGCTGGATTTATGACTTTTGGTGTACGGCTCATCAGGCTAGAAGCCTTCTTTTCTAAGGCTTTTGCTCCTGACTCTAAAAGAGCTCGCCTGAGATCACCATCTGTGATCGCTCCCAGTAATTCACCTTTATCACCGACGACCGGGCAGATTCCATAATTGGGATGGGTCACAGCTTCTAGAACTTCATGAAAATTTGCTGCTTCACAGACAGAGCTTAGTTGATCGGCCGTAATCATGTGCTCAGAGACAAGTGCGAGTCTTCTGCCTAAACTTCCCCCAGGGTGGAGTTCAGCAAACTCTTCTCTTGTAAATCCCCTCTGCCGCATGGTCGCAACCGCTAAAGCATCACCCAGAGCTAAAGCAAGGGTAGAGGAGGAGGTTGGGGCGAGACCAAGCGAGTCTGCTTCTTTTTCAATAGAACCATCTAAAACAATTGTTGAAAGTTTACTCAATGAAGAAGAGAGATTGCCGGTGATGGAAACACAGGGAATCTCCTGTTTTTTTGCAAACTTAGAAACTGCCAACACTTCTCTCGTCTCACCTCCAAAAGCTATAGCAAGCAAACAATCGTCTTTTTTAATCATGCCAAAATCGCCATGAAGAGCTTCGGTTGGATGAAGAAAAATGGCTGTAGTTCCTGTTGAAGAAAGGGTTGAAGCAATTTTTCTTGCGATAAAGCCGGATTTACCAAGACCCGTGACAACAACTTTGCCACGACATCCGAGCAAAAGATCGACAGCTTTGACAAAGCGACTATCTAACTTTTTGGATGCTTTTTGAATGGCATCTGCTTCTTTTTCTAGAACAGAGCTCGCCCATTCGAGGATTCTTGTTTCACCACTATTAAGCTTATCTGCCAAGGCTTTCACCTTTTTTTTGATCTAAACAAGCTTTGACAAGGTCTCTAAATAAAGGATGAGCTTTCGTTGGCTTACTTTTTAGTTCAGGGTGAAACTGGCAACCGACAAACCATGGGTGATCGACCAGTTCTACCACTTCGACGAGTTCTCCATCCGGAGACAGGCCGCTAAAACTCATACCGTTGGTTTCAAAGGCTTCTCGAAATTCGTTGTTAAATTCGTAACGGTGGCGGTGACGTTCGTTAACAAGAGTCTTGCCATAAGCCTTGTGGGTGTTTGTTTCTTTTTTAATTTGGCAAGGGTAACCGCCCAGACGCATTGTCCCTCCTTTGTTTTCGACATCTTTTTGATCTTCCATAAGATGGATAACGTGCTTTGACGAGTCAGGGGAAAACTCTAGACTATTTGCATCCTTATAATTAAGAACGTGGCGGGCAAATTCTATGGTTGCAAGCTGCATCCCAAGACAGATACCCAAAAAAGGAATGTTCTTTTCTCTAGCACAACGAATCGCCGAAATTTTGCCTTCAATACCTCTTCCGCCAAAACCGCCGGGAACGATGATACCATCGAATCTTTTTAGGATATCGAATGAATTTTGATCGTTAAGATCGAGTGCATTCAAGTATTCGATCTCTACTCGCGCGTGATTCGCGATACCTGCATGTACAAGCGCTTCGCTGATTGATTTGTAAGAATCAAAGACGTCGACATATTTGCCAACAACGCCGATTTTGCACGAACTTTCAGGCTGATCAAGCCGATCGACAATATTTTGCCATTCACTAAGTTCTGGGCTTCTTGTCCAAATATTGAGAGAATCGACAATCACTTGATCAAGACCCTGCTTATGAAAAAACTTTGGTAATTTGTAAATGCTATCAAGGTCTGGCGCCGCAAAAACATGACCTTCTTTGACGTTACAAAGTGTTGCTATTTTCTGCAGAAGTTCTTCGGGAATATCTCTATCGGCTCGACAAACAAGAAGGTCTGGCTGAATGCCAATTCCCCTCAACTCTTTTACCGAATGTTGAGTGGGTTTTGTTTTTAGTTCCCTGGCGGCAGCAATGTAAGGCACGAGGGTCAGATGAACGCACAAAACATTTTCAGGACCCAATTCGTAACGAATTTGTCGTATCGTTTCTAAAAATGGCAATGATTCAATATCACCAACTGTCCCACCAATCTCTACGATTGAAATATCAGCCCCCTCGGAGGCGCGGTAAATATTTTCTTTAATTTGACCTGTTATATGAGGGACGACTTGCACTGTCACACCAAGGTAATCGCCTCGCCTTTCTTTAGAAAGCACGGCATCGTAAACTTGCCCTGCTGAAAAACTGTTTAATTTTGACAAACGAGCCTTGGTAAATCGTTCGTAATGGCCAATATCGAGGTCAGTCTCAGCCCCATCCTCAGTGACAAAAACCTCCCCGTGTTGAAAAGGGCTCATTGTTCCCGGATCTACGTTTATGTAGGGATCTGCCTTACTGAGAGTCACCTTAAGTCCTCTCGTTTCTAAAAGAGCACCCGCTGAGGCCGCTAAAATCCCTTTTCCTAGTGAGGAAACGACACCGCCTGTCACAAAAATAAACTTAGTATGTTGCCGGGAAGCTGGCATGAAAAGGCTCACTTTTTTATTGATTGCTTGTTTAAAAAGCTGATTAGGGGAGAAGTCAAAGACCCCGAAAGCAACTTCGGGTCTTCATCATAGTCCTAGGCTAATTTTAGGTCAAGATCGTTCGCCGGGCTTTTTCCCGATCCTCCGTCAAAGTATAGCTGCAAGCAGTCCCTTACAGATTCCGATATACCCATATGCGAGCTTTGGCAGCCACCAAAGTCCGCCCGAAATAATCATCATCAGAAGAATAAATCCACCGACTGGCGCGACCGTTCTTTCAAATTTATCTGCCCACTTTACAGGCAAAAGCTGGCTTAACACAGCCCCACCATCAAGTGGTGGGAGAGGGATCAAATTAAAGAACGCCAGAAATGCATTGATCACTACAAGGGCTTGGAGAAGGTTGAGCAAAGGATAGAAAAAACTTGTTTTATCAGAAGCTTCAGTTAATGGGTTGATCAGAAGCAAAACAACGACGGCAGCAAATGACAAAACCAGATTTGCGAGAGGCCCTGCCGAAGCTACTAAAAACTGAGAAAACCTCCTGCCTCTCAGTTTTGAAACATCAACCGGCACAGGCTTTGCCCACCCAATCACAGGAAGGCCCGTAACAGCGCCAACTAGGGGTAAGATAACGGTTCCAACCATGTCCATGTGAACAATCGGATTTAAAGTCATCCTTCCAAGGTTTTTGGCCGTGTCGTCACCACGAAGGTTTGACGTAAAGGCATGTGCCCACTCGTGAAAAGAAAGCGACAAAACCAGCGCACAAAAAAGAGTTAAGACCTGACTAAAGTTAATTTCCAAAGAATTCTCCCTATCATCTCGACTAGCTAATTCTCGAACGCTGATGAATCTGATAAACTAATTATTGATAATTATAAACTTTTTTAGACAGATTCTGACCACCCATGAACGTAGATAAAGTTCTGACATTTACAGTATGCTCAGTTTGCTTATTATTTGCAGCTAGTTGCTGGCCTCTTCAAAAAGACGATAAAAAATCCGGGGGAGACCGCCTGCGGGGTATTCTCAATTGGGATGCTGGCGGTTATGTTGAACGCATCGAAGAAAAGACCGCTGTCAATATCTCCTTTAAGACCAGTATGCCGGCTTACTGTGAGATTCACCTTGCTCCACAAAGTGATCCAGGAAAGATTGAAAAAGTCTTCGTCTGTGACAACACTCCGAAAGAAAAGCACTTTTATACCCTAAACAAGCTTAATCCAGATACACTCTACCGCTTCACTTTTTTTCTATGGATTCCAGGCTACGGTAAGGAAGTATCAGAAATCATTGAGGTTGACGAAAAGGCCAGTGGAATGACATTTTTCGGGGGTAGCAAAAATTCCATCGACTTTCCTGAAATAATCATTTCGAAAATCAATATTCCTCTAGGTTCAGCGGTTATCTTCCGAAAAAAACTATTAGAAGTGACTAGTGTGGAAGAAATCCAAAAAATGTTATCGAAAGACGTTGGCTGCAACAGCGACAAAAAAAGCATTGATTTGCTCAGCCCGACCGATAGTGATCATCAGTTATCGCAGGTCTCTACCTTTGGCTTTGCAAGTAGCGCGCAAAGCTCACACTCGACCGGCTCCTCTGTTTATCTTGAGTTTGGAGACCGGGTGCAATACGGCTCACTTTGGCAATGGAACTACCGAGACAAAGACTCCTCTTTTGATTTTCAAATCAGACCTCCGGGCGAACTTAGAGAGCTAGAAGTTGAATCAAAAGATTTTGCCAGCCTCGGTGAAACCGATCTTGACCGAAAAATGGCTACATTTAAATCGATCACTTTGGACAGTGGTTTTCCATTAATGGTCAGGTGGAAAGCGATTAATCCAGATGAACTCTCATATATACTCATTAGTCTACAAAACAGGTTTAAAAAAGAAGAGTCGTCGGTACATTGCCAGTTTCCGGTCTTGCGAGGTTATGGATCCATATCCGCAAACCTTTTATCGCGTCTTGAAAGCGGACAGTACTTTTTACAGGCAACACTGGTCCACTACGTCATTAAAGAAGTAGCTAAAAATCAACCATTTTGGCTTATCGCAAGTTACGATTGGCGGGCAATGGTAGTAGAGAAAAGATAAAGAGTCTTAGGACTCAGGAGTAAATCATGGTGTCTCTCATTATGCGGTTTGGTTTCGTTTTGACCTTGTTGGCTGTTTTTGTAAGTAACCAGGCTTTTTCTGCTACGGTTGAAAAGGTCAATAAGAAAAGACGCTACGTTATTATTGACGAAGCTGACGATACTGGTTTTAAAAAGGGGGCAAGGGTTTGCTTTAAGTCTAAATCTGGAAAAAAAGTGGCCTGCGGAAAAGTTCGAAGAACGAAAAATGGCAAAGCCTACATTAAAGTAAATAAAAAAAGAATTTCTAAGGTTAGAAAAGGCTACACTGCTTATCTCAAGACTAAAGGGTCTGCGACAGATTCGACAGCCTCAGAATCGACAGCTTCTAAAAAGCCAGTCTTTGCCGTGAGGTTTGCCTACCTACCATCATTTTTAACTCCTACCGTTTACAACAAATTCACTTATGTCGCCCCAGAAGGTGAGTCCGCCGAAACCTTATGGGACACAGGAGAAGTCAATAACCAAAGTCTTCAGGTGCTTGGATTAGAGTTTGAATCTCCTTTTATTGGTGTTCTTCTAGGCGCTAGATACACGACGTACAGGGACTTTCTTCATGAGGCTGATTACGACCCAGCTGACAAATCAATTTACTTTGAGGGCAACGTTACGGGCTCGGCTATTGGCGTCTATCTTGATTACACTGGACTTCGTTTCTCAATCATTCCCGGTAGTGATTTTGTGATTCCTGTCGGTCTTGATTATGATATGTCGACCCTCGAGTTTAAAGGGGTTAAAAAACAGGACGGTACCGACAGCGAAGAAGTGCTTTATACGTTAAAATCAACGCAAAGTGTCATTTCCCTAAGACTCGGGGCTAAGTATGAGCTTCTTCTCTCTGCTATTCAGCTATCTACCGGTCTTCAGGTTCTCGTGCCGGTAAGCTCCGGCACACCGGGTACAACAGCCGAAATCAACGATCCCAACGCTAGTAAACTTGAAAACCCTGAACAAGACCTCATCGACGCCGTTGGACATACCCAGGGTAGTGTCGGAGTGCAGGTTCTTCTTGGTGCAGGTGTCGCATTTTAATATTCAAAAGAGATTTTCTTGCTGATTTGAAGCGGTTTTATTATTTTGCATGGAGTTTACCGAATCAGACATTGAGCTTGCCTTACGGTCTGACCGACGTGATTTGTACCAGGGCCGGCTTGAACGTTCTTTTCTTTTTTGAGCAAGAATTTCATTCTTCTTTTTTTGTTCTCTTTTTGTCTCAAGATGTCTTTTTTGAAAGGTCTTTTCTGGGGTCCATCTCAGACCTGAAAAAAACCTATAGTCTGGTACACTTCCACCGGCTAAGCCGTAACCTCCGCCAATGAAAACCCCGTAGCCATAACTGCTGTTAAAGTCTAGCTGCAGAAGAGCTTCATGGGTTTCATAAATAGCTTCTGTAGAATCACCTAAATGGGAGTGCTCTGAGAGAACAACAGAAAACTTTGGGGATAGATGATAAGCGACACCCATTTTAACAATATAGCGGCCTCGGTTTTCATAAATGGCCCCTTCACGTGGTACTTCTTCAGACCAGTACTCAGAGTATCCGAGGTAGCCTGCGTTTAATGCTAAAGACAACTCTCTTATGGGATCAGAGGACAAAACAAAGAAGCCTCCGTACTGTTGTGATGAATCAGTTAAATAATCACTACCGTCGCTAAAGCCGAAAACAGCCGTTGGCATCAGAGCCAGGGCTATTTCCTTTTTTCTTACAAAAACCGCTTTAAAGAAAAGACTAGAATCAGAAAACCCACTGACTCTGCCATCAGGTACTTCTTCAAAGTCGTTTTCATCCTCGTAGTAAATGTCGTTTGTGTGGGATACATAAGGCAAGTGGACTCCCAGACTCAATTGGTTTGTAAAAGCCCAAGATGCCGCCAAATGGCCACTGGTCATAGAAGTCATCTGCTGATAACTATATCGATCTTCAACTAAAAGTGGTCCTCTTGCATAGTCGCCAGCTATGGCCATAGAAAACTGTTGCTGAAAGTAGGCTTTTCAGCGCTTCCAACCCCTTCAGTGGTCGGTTGAAACCTTTGAATATTGTGACTTCTAACACGAATAGGGGCCTGTGCGTAAAGATCGACGCTCAACAGCAGGGTGCAGAGTGTTAAAACACTAGACAACATAATAGTTTTTATACGTTTCATCATCGGCTCTAATACAAAAAGGTGAGAAAGTATGGCGGGATATATCAATAAGAGCTTATCATTAGCTCTTTTGATAATATAAAAAGCTAATTCCATGCCAACATATAAATTAAGCCTTTTTCAATTTTATCAGTTTGTCTTCCAATTGATTTTATCAACAAAGCCTATGGATAACTTATGGAAAAGTTTTTCAACAAGAAAGCAAGCCACTAAAAACAATAGAAAAATTAACGGTAGCAGGATTTTTGATAGTTGTGGATAATGATGTGGAAAAGCTGGGAAAAAAGACTTAAGCAAAATCTATAAAAGGATCTCTATTTTATTCAATTATTATAAGCTAAGTTTTCTAAAAATATTTTAAGATTTTTTTATAATTGTAAAAGTAGGCAAGCTTTGCCCAATCATTGTACAAAAAGACATAGCAGTTTGTTTTTTATCAATTCGTCCTTGAGCTTTTAAAAAATCTTTTTTAGCCACTCTTCATTAAGAGACGACTAAGATCCTCACAACCCTTGTGGGACAGGTGATAACCGCTTTTATAAAATGCCGTTAATAGCCAGAGCTTTTTTGTTCTCCCCATATCTACTGCTTTTGCAATGGGGATACGGTCTTTCGTACGTAGCCTGGTCGCCGAATGAAACTTAAAGCTTTTAGCATGCTGGTTCAGATCAAATCCAAATAGCTTTTTTAACTCCAAAAATAACTTTTCTTTAGCTTTGTTTATCTGCCCATTCTCTAATTTTCCATGAAAGTCAACCGCTCCCGCTTTAAACTTATCCCCGTAAGCAATAAAGCTCTTTGTCCCTTTTTTAAGAACGGCATCGAATGATTCGTTAAGCTCTCCGCTAACATTCACTCCAGAAGTGAACAAAAAATCAAAATCCTTGGACCATTCACCTAAAAGACTCGGTGTTTCATCACCACAGGCTAGGACCACTTCATCAAAGGTGAGTCGCTTATCCTCTAATTTGACCTGTATAACAGAGTTAGAAGGCTGAGCGATTCCGAGGAGCTTACTTTCTAAAAATTTTACTCCTTTGGCTTTAAGGTGTTTTTTTAGTAGGTAAAGAAACTGTGATGGTTCAAGCCAAAAATCCCAAGGATAGTAAAAAGCTCCCTTTACGTGTTTAAGTTCAAGAAACTCTAAGAAATTTGAGTGTCTAGCAAGCTCTTTTTTTGATAATAGTGTGACTCCATTTAGCCCAGTCAGTTTGTGGTGATAAATTCTTTTTTTTAAGTAGCGATATTCTTCTACGCTTGAGAAAGTCTCCAAACAGCCTCTTTTATATTTTGGGACTTCTTGATGGCGGCGGCAGAGGTCAAAAAAGAGATCTTCTGTTAAATACTGCCCCCTTAGCTTTTCATAAAAGAGCTCGGTATTTGCACTGATGATTCCTTTACTTCCTAGAAGACCCTGCGCTACCAGAGAAGCTGAAAGTCGTTCGTTTTTTTTTGAAATGACGAAAGGAGTGATTCCGTTACTTGATAGTTTAAAAGCCAGTAAAAGACCGGCTATTCCTTCTCCTATAATGGCAATTTCTTTATCTTTCAAAACAGCTCTCTAAAAAAGAAAAGATCTGAAAACGGAACCTGGCCATCCATGAAGCTAACCGGCCACTCATCACCCTGTTCGTTAAAACAATGGCATAACGTCCATCTTTTGGATCGATAAAAAAAGCAGTGCCAGTAAAACCCAAATGTCCCATGTTAAGCCCACAGGCAAAACCTTTACCGTGTAAATCCGAACCCTGTCGCAAACCCAAAAGAGGGTCTCCATCTTTTTTTACCAGTCGAGAGTTCATTAAGAAAAAAGACTCGCCTGCGCGACAGCGAGCATACTCTTTTAAAAACCGCGCTAATCCAGATCCCGTTGAAAAAAGACCTGCGTGTCCGCTCAGTCCTTTAAGGCAAGCGGCATTTTCATCGTGAACTTCACCTCTTAAGATTCTTTTTCTTAAGAAACAGTAAGAAGTTGGAATATAGCTTTTGTTGTCTTTTGTTATTTTGGTCGGATAGAAAACAGTATTTTGCGAGATATTATTTTCTTGTTTAAAAGTTTCGAAAATCTTTGAGATATCTTCTTTGTAGTAAAGCTCTAAAAGTAAAGAAAGCAAAATATATCCCACATCACTATAACAAAAGTCTGTTTTTTCTCGCTTATTCCAAGTAATGCGGTTTAAAACTTCAATTTTATGAGAAATAACATCTTTTATTTCCAATTGACCATCATCATCAAAACAGTTTATCCAAAAATTCCTCCATGCCGGAAGACCAGATTTGTGCGAAAGAAGATCATCTAGCTTCAAATTTAAATATTGTCTTTTAAGAATAGAAGCGACTTCATTTGAAAAAGCTTGTTCCACCGTAACATCGAAGTTTAGGTTTTTGTTCTCTAAAAAACGATGAATAAGTGGTGCCGTCGCAAGAGCTTTTGTAAGACTGGCGAGGTCGAATATCGTTTGTGAGTGGGGTAGGTGGGCAAAGCTAAATAACGGATTGTCTTCATTTAAAAAGCCACATTCACAATAGATATGGCTCATTTTTTTTTCTTTTAAATAAGGATTGATAATTTTTTTTAAATCTTCTTGAAAACTATCCTTATTTTTTTTCATTCAGTTTTTCTTTTAGGATTTGGTTGACGATTGCAGGATTAAACTTTCCGCCAGATTTTCTCATCACTTGACCTACAAAAAAACCAAAAACTTTCTCTTTTCCTGAAAGATACTGTTCTAATTGATTCTGGTTAGAAGAGATGACATCTTCAATAACTGAAGCAATTGCTGAATGATCAATAACTTGCTTGAGACCTTTCTCTTCAACAATAACATCAGGAGCTTTTCCTGTTTCAACCATTTCTGAAAAAACCATTTTTGCAATTTTGCCAGAAATGACTTGTTCGCCCATTAAAATTAAAAGCTTAGAAAACTGTTCAGAACTCACTGGAGGATCTGTAAGATCCCAGTCCTTTTGATTAGCTTCTCTTAAAAACTCACTATTAATCCAGTTTGCAATGATCTTTTCAGAGACTTTACCACCGACCTTTTTCCTTACGTCTTCAAAATAACTTGCGATGTCCTTATCGGAAGTCAATAGATAAGCATCGTAGTCATTAAGCTTGTAATCATTTTTAAAACGTTCCTTTTTGGCTGCCGGAAGTTCTGGAAGAGATTCTTTCAGTTGATTGATTTTTTCTTGTGATATTTCTAATGGCTTCAAATCTGGATCTGGAAAATACCGGTAGTCTTCACTTTCTTCTTTTGAGCGCATTGCTTTTGTTTTCCCAGAAGCAGGATCAAAAAGAAGCGTCATCTGTTTAATGTTCTCTGAATGATCAAGAAGATCTGCCTGTCTGATGATTTCGTATGAAATCGCTCTTTCTATATTTTTAAAAGAGTTGAGGTTTTTAATCTCGCAACGCGTTCCAAGCTCTTTTTGACCACGCGGTCTAATAGAAACGTTAGCGTCACATCTAAAAGACCCTTTTTCTAAATCTCCATCAGAAATTCCAATGTACCGGACAATCGAACGAAGGATTTTTAGATACTCCGAAGCTTCCTGAGGAGAACTAATTTCTGGTTCGCTGACGATTTCGATTAAGGGAATACCTGCTCTATTTAAATCAACAAAGCTCTTTTGCTCTGAATGAGTGTTTTTTCCAGCGTCTTCTTCAAGGTGAATCCGACCTATGGTTATTTTTTTTCCGCTGCTAAGCGTTACTTTTCCGTTATTACAATAAGGGAGGTCATACTGAGAAATTTGATATCCTTTTGGCAGGTCAGGATAAAAATACTGTTTTCTAGCGAACACACTTCTTTGTCTAATATCAGCTTCGACAGCAATAGCCATCATAACGGCATAACGCAGAGCTTTCTCGTTAATTACAGGCAGTGATCCTGGTTGTCCAAGACAGATTTCACAAGTATTTTCATTGGGTAGCGCACCAAAAGAAGTTGAACAAGAGCAAAAAAGTTTGCTTTTCGTATCTAGCTGACAATGGACCTCAAGCCCAATGACTGGTTCATACCTAGCGAGGATAGTATTTTGGTTAACCGAGCTCTGGTCTGTAGTCTGAGAGCCAGCTTGTGGCATGCTCATATAGATAAGCTCCTCTTAAAAGTTGTGATTCTTGTTTCTTGGGTGCCATAAGTTGTAGTCCTACGGGCAGTCCTTTTTGATCAAATCCAGCCGGCATTGAAATAGCAGGTAGACCAATTAAATTAGCTGCAATAGTGCAGATATCACTAAGGTACATAGACAAAGGATCATCAACTTTTTCTCCGATTTTAAAAGCTGTTGTAGGGGCAGTGGGAGACAAAAGAAGATCGACTTTACTAAGAGCCTTATCAAAACCGTTACTGATCATCTCTCTTATGCGGGTAGCTTTTCCATAAAATGCATCTGAATAGCCTGCTGACAGAACAAAAGTTCCGAGCATTATTCTTTGAATAACTTCTTTACCAAACGCTTCACTGCGGCTTTTTTCGTAAAGCTCAGTAAGGTTTTTTATGTCATTTGCGCGGTATCCGTATCTGACACCATCGAAGCGGGAAAGATTTGAAGAAGCCTCCGCTGTCGCGATAACATAGTATACAGCAATGGCGTAATGAAGTTCTGGTATACTTACCTCTACTATTTCTATAC
>CAZBDM010000001.1:33939-55128 GCA_964490675.1 uncultured Oligoflexales bacterium | reverse complement strand
GTTTTCTTTAAAGCAAGCGATCGCTTGGTCTAAGCACTTTCTTACTTCGTCAGATAGACCTTCCTCAAAAAGTTCTTTGATCACGCCAATTTTTTTAATAGGACGGTGCTCTTTAGAACCTAACTGGGATAAGGTTTCCGTAGGTCGTTCATTTAACGATGTTGAGTCCTTAGGGTCATGTCCAGAAATAACGTCTAATAACAAAGCGCAGTCTTTGACGGAACGGGTAAGGGGACCGATCTGATCAAGAGATGATCCATAAGCAGTTAAGCCAAACCGACTGACCCGACCGTATGTTGGTTTTAAACCAACAATTCCGCAAAAACTTGCCGGTTGCCTGACACTTCCACCGGTATCTGAGCCCAGCGCAACTGGGATGAGGTCTGCCGCTACTGCCGCAGCTGATCCGCCAGAGGAGCCACCAGGAACGTGTGTGTTCTTCCACGGGTTTTTGACGACACCAAAAGCTGAATTTTCATTTGAACTTCCCATGGCAAATTCATCGAGATTTGTCTTGGAGAAGATCAAAGCCCCAGCATTTTTTAGTTTTTTTATGACAGTAGCGTCGTAAGGGGCGATATAGTTTTCTAAAATCTTTGAACCACAAGTTGTCGGAATACCCTTCGTACAGATGTTGTCTTTAATGGCGACAGGTACTCCCGCCAGGGGAAGGGGCGAAGAGTTGTCTTTGATTAAAGACTCTACACGTTTGACTTCCTTTGCGATCTGATCTGTCGAAAAGAACAGATTGCAATTTAATTCGTCTGCCAAAGACTCGGTTCTTTTAATATAAAAATCAGCGACTTCAGAGACTGCAATTTCCTTTGAGCGCACCGAAGCCGCTAGACGGTTGGCTGTCGTTGAAAACTCTCCAAGAGGGGACATGGTTACCTTCGTTTAATCGATGATACGCGGCACTTGAAATGACGTTCCCAATCTATCTGGGGACTGGTCTAACACAAGGGAGGATACTTCGGAGCTCGTTTGCTCGTCATGTCGTAAGGGGCTTGGCTCGCCTATGGTGTCAGGCCGCCACGAGTCTCCGAGGGTGTCTTCTATTTCGTTAATCTGCTCAACATAACTAACGATTTTAGCCATTTGCTGTCTGTAATGATCAATTAGGTCTTCGCTTAAAGATAATCGCGATAGCTTTGCGATATGTACCACCAATTCACGATCTACTTGCAAAAAACCTATTCCTCATCTTCTTCGTCAATGTGAACCACTTTACTAAGACTTATGACCTTTTCTTCTTCAGCAATGTTCATAAGCCTCACACCTTGCGTCAACCGGCCTATAACACCTATTTCACCTACCGTAAAGCGCATTAACTTACCAACAGAAGTCATGATCATTAGATCATCTTTTTCAAGGACTTGGCAAATTCCGACAACAGGTCCGTTTCTCTCCGTCACTTTAATAGTGTAAATACCTTTTCCGCCTCGGCTCTGCTTACGGTACTCAGAAAGAGGTGTTCTCTTGCCATAGCCATTTTCACAAACCGACAGAATGGTTGAATCTTCCTGGGCATTCTTGATGACTTCAAGTCCAATCACTTGATCACCTTCTTCAGAGAACCTGATGCCAGTCACGCCCTTAGCAGCGCGTCCCATTGGTCTAACGTCTTCTCCTGAAAAGCGAATGGCTTTGCCTAGCCGGGAGGCGATGAGAATATCATCATTCTTTTCAATGAGACCACAAGCGATAAGACTATCGCCATCATCAAGCTTTAATCCGATAATTCCAGTCGAGCGCACATTCGCATAAGCCATAAGATCGGTCTTTTTTGTCAAACCATTCTGCGAAACAAAAAGGACATATTGGTCGTCTTTAAATTCTTCTACAGGAAGAACAGAAACAACCCTTTCACCTTCATCAAATTGAATAAGATTAGCGAAGTGTTTTCCTTTTGATCTAAGGCCAGCTTCTGGAATGCGGTAAACCTTCAGATTATAGACTCTCCCTTTATTAGTAAAACAGAGAAGTGATTGGTGATTAGAGGTGATAAAAAGATTTTGAACAAAATCTTCATCCCTTGTCAGCATCCCACTTTTACCTTTACCACCTCTTTTTTGAGCTTGAACTTGGCCGGTCGGCGTCCTTTTGACATAGCCTTGGTGACTGACCGTCACAACAACCTCTTCGTCAGCAACTAGGCTTTCCATGGTAAATTCGTCGGCCGAAGTCGGAACGATCTCAGTCTTTCTTTCATCGGCAAACTTCTCTCTCACCTCTGCAATATCGTCCAAAATGATTGTTGTGACTCTTGCTGGCGTCGCGAGAATATCTTTCAGGTCTTTGATCTCTTCCATAACTTCTTCGTATTCTTTAACGATCTTTTCTCTTTCAAGACCTGTCAGACGAGCCAGGCGCATATCAAGAATGGCTTTTGCCTGGATATCACTTAGATCAAATTTTTCGATGAGCTGCTGATGAGCAGTTTGGCTATCTTTTGCTGCTCTAATGAGTGCGACGACCTCGTCAACATTCTCGACAGCTATTTTTAAGCCAATTAAAACATGCGCCCTTTCCTCTGCTTTTCTCAGGAGATAAGCGGTTCGTCTAAGGATGACTTCACGTCTGTGTTGATAGAACTCCTCGAGAACATTTTTTAAATTCAGAATTTTCGGCATTCCCTTAACAAGGGCTACACAGTTAACGCCAAATGAAGTTTGCATGGGGGTTTGTTTATAAAGATTATTGAGAATTATTTCGCCTGGTTCGTTCTTTTTCAGATCGATGACAATGCGTATACCTTCTTTTGAAGACTCGTCTCTAAGGTCCGATATGCCTTCAATAGACTTATTTCTAACGAGATCGGCAATTTTTTCAATGAGACGAGATTTATTGACCTGATAAGGAATTTCATCAACGATAATTCTTTCTCGACCGCCTCCTTTGGGAATCTCCTCTATAAACGCTTTTGCTCTCATCACTACAGAACCTCGTCCGGTATGATAAGCCTCACGAATACCTTTCGTCCCGTAAATTAGACCTGCGGTTGGAAAATCAGGTCCTTTGATAAACTCCATCAATCCTTCAATTGAAATAGATGGGTCTTCGATTAAAGCCTCTAGGGCACTTAAGACTTCGGTCAAATTGTGCGGAGGTATATTAGTAGCCATACCGACAGCGATACCAGAGGCTCCGTTGACCAAAAGTTGCGGGATTTTTGACGGCAAAACAGCTGGCTCGTGTTCCTTGTTATCGTAATTTGGAACAAAATCTACCGTCTCTTTATCAAGGTCTGAGAGGAGATATTCACTGATTTCTTGCATTCTCGATTCAGTATAACGCATGGCAGCGGCGCCATCGCCATCCATAGAACCAAAGTTTCCCTGACCGTCAACGAGGGGATACCGTAGAGAAAAATCCTGAGCCATCCTGACAAGGGCATCATAAACTGCCGAGTCCCCATGAGGGTGATACTTACCGATCACGTCACCGACGATACGAGCAGATTTGAGATAAGGTCTATTATGGTAATTTTTAAGGCCCTGCATGGCGAAAAGAATGCGTCTATGGACGGGTTTAAGACCATCTCTCACGTCTGGTAAGGCACGCGAAACAATGACTGACATTGAGTAATCAAGAAAAGAAGTCTTTATTTCTTGTTCAATTTTTACAGGTAAAACGGTGTTTGACTGTGTCATCAACAAACTTCCTTTTGATTAAATATCGAGGTTTCTAACCTCTAAAGCATTACTTTGAATAAATTTCCGACGTGGCTCGACGTCATCTCCCATCAGAGTGCTAAACAGTCGGTCTGCCTCTATGGCATCCTCAACTTCAACTTGCAGGAGCGTACGGTGGTCTACATGCATCGTGGTTACTTCCAGCTGCTCCGGGTTCATTTCCCCAAGACCTTTGTAACGCTGAATGTAGGCGCCTTTTCGACCCTCTTTTTCGATAAGATCTTTTAATTCATCGAAACTATTAAGTTGGCTATTTTCTGACACAGACAAATCTTCTGATGAAGAATCCTCGTCAGATTTTTGCGAAGACTTTGACTTCCAACTAAAGGTAAACGGCGCAAGAGCTAATTCATTCATCTGGCTTTTAATACGTCTCAGCTCAACAACCTCTCCCCCAGAAAAAAGCTCCGAATCTATCATTGAAATTTGTGGGATGTTGTTGATGCGGGTTTCAAGATTTATGCGGTAGCGCGAATGCTCCTGGTCAAACTCAGTGGTGCCTTCTGCAAAGACAAACTGTCCTTCAAAAAGTCCTTTAACGTGCGCGATAATATTGTCTTTTAAAGTGTTTGCTGACTGCTCATCGGCTAGCGAGCTTAGATCGATATCTTCATGTTCGACAATATATTCAATCACTTGTTTGGCGCGTCTTCGACCGGCCATATCAAGCAGTTCGTGAAACCTTGACAACTTTTCAAGAAGGTTTTGTACGAGTGTTTTATCTAAAACCTTATTTCTAGAGTCGGTAATATCAAGGTGGCCTAGACCAATATCACTGAGAAACTTGAGCAACTCATTTTCGTCTTTGAGATATTTCTCAATTTTACCTTTTTTGTATTTATAAAGAGGAGGTTGAGCGATGTAAAGATAACCTCTTTCAATAATTTGCGGCATTTGCCTGAAAAAGAACGTCAAAATAAGCGTTCTAATGTGTGCACCGTCAACGTCAGCATCGGTCATAAGAACTATTTTGTGGTAACGAATTTTGGTGACATCAAACTCGTCTTTACCGATTCCAGTGCCCATCGCTTTAATTAGAAGCTTTATTTCCTGAGAAGAGAGCATCTTATCAAATCGAGCTTTTTCAACATTTAAGATCTTACCTCTAAGAGGGAGGACGGCTTGAGTTCTTCTATCTCTGGCCTGTTTTGCTGAACCACCGGCAGAATCACCCTCGACAATAAAAAGTTCGCAAAGAGCAGGGTCCTTTTCCTGACAGTCAGCCATTTTGCCCGGAAGGCCAGCAAATTCCAGAGCTCCCTTTCTTCTGGTCAACTCTCTCGCTTTTTTGGCAGCCAGCCTAGCTCGTGCAGCATCGATTATTTTTTGAATAATCTTTTTTACGATATCTGGATTTTCATCGAAATAATGCGTAAGTTTATCTGAAACAAGATTGTCAACCCAGCTTCTTACTTCGGCGTTACCTAGTTTAGTTTTTGTTTGGCCCTGAAACTCTGGATTCTTAATACGTACAGCAATGACGCCGGTAAGACCCTCTCGTATATCGTCACCTGTGATGGAGCCGCCCTTTAGGTTTTTTAATAGGCCTGTTTTTTCACCGAACTGATTAACCACTCTCGTGAGTGCTGTCTTTAGACCCGTTAAGTGGGTGCCGCCTTCTATCGTATGGATATTATTGACGTAAGAAATGAGGTTTTCTTGATAGGCGTCAGTCCAGTGAAGGACACATTCCAAAGTCGATTCCGTCACCCCTTCATTGTTGATGTTGGTGCCTTCAATAACGATAGGCTTGGGGTGAAGAACATTGCGTCCCTGAGTTAAAAACTCACAAAAAGAGATCAAACCACCGTCAAAATGAAACTCCACTGATTTATCAGATGTTTCATCGTTGAGAATAATTTTGACGCCTTTATTAAGGAAAGACAGCTCTCTTAGACGTTTTTGTAAAACCTCGAAATGAAATTTGGTATCAGCAAAAATCTCAGGGTCTGGTTTGAAATGAGTTTTCGTCCCGCTCGTCTCGGTAGTGCCTATGACTGAAACATCACCGTCAGGAACCCCTTTTTTGTAAGTTTGTTCGAAAACCGACCCATTTTGTCTCACCTCAACCCGTGCCCATTCGCTCAAGGCATTTACAACAGACGCACCAACACCGTGCAGTCCACCTGAAAAAGCAAAAGCCTTATCGTCAAACTTACCGCCTGCATGAAGCTTGGTCATGACGACTTCCAGCGCTGAAACACCTTCAGTTGGGTGCATTGAAGTGGGAATACCGTTTCCGTTATCGATAACTGAAACTGATCCGTCGATGTGGATGTTGACATTTATGGTATCGCATCGACCAGCCATTGCTTCATCGATTGAATTATCGACAATTTCATAAACAAGATGGTGAAGGCCTTCGGTAGAGGTGGATCCAATATACATACCTGGACGTTTTCTCACCGCTTCTAAGCCTTCCAAGACTTTGATATTTTCTGCTGTGTATTCCGAGCTATGCGAATTAGCCGCATTTTCATCGGTATGACTTGCCATAGTGGTTTCCTCAGACATCATTTAGCCGTCCATGTGGTCGTATTTATGGGTTTTCTTGAATCGGCACGAGTATATGTTTCGAATGGCAACATGCCGGTTCTTCGGTTGGTTTGATAACAACAGGGTCTTTCTCATTGTTAAAATGTAGCATGAGTTGCTGAGAATTTGTTGTAGAAAAAATATCCGTCAGAAACTTTCCATTTACGGCAAGTTGACGGTCTGGCCCTTTGTAGCCTTCTAATTCAACACTTTCTCTACCTTCAGAGCTTCCCATAGTCTTTGAGCTAAGGGTAAGGGAGCTTGGCGAAAACCTCAACTGTAAAGCACGTGTCTTATCAGCTGCTAAAAGCACTCTGCGGGCGACCCCCTGTAGGTGATTTCTTGAAACACTGACAAACTCTGGTTGGTCTTTCGGCACAACCCCTTGGTAGTTGGGATATTTGACTGCTGATAAACGGATATACACCTCGTAATTGGGCACTTTTGCAACAAGGGTCGTCTTATCCTTAGACAAGATGAGTTCAATTTTTTCGTGTCCCTGTCCACAAATTTTGTGAAGTTCGTTAAGAGCTCTTTTTGACACACAAACGCCGGGACTAAAAAACCCGGATGGAAAATCGACCTCGATATCACAATAAGAGAGCCGAAACCCATCGGTGCCCACCAGCCTTAGACCCTTACCTTCGGGACTATGAAGGTAGCCGACAGCACCGTAGTTCCTAGGTGATTCTTGAGCGATACAAAATTGTACCTGTTCGATCATGTAAGACATTTTTTCGGTGGTGATCTCTGCGCGATCAACATCTTGAGGAAGATGGGGCTCGCGCCAAGAAATGTCGTCGATGAGCGGTATTTTCATGTGAAACTGATCGTTATCACCAGCAGTGATGGTTAGCCAACTATCGACCGATTCTAATTTTACTGTTCCAGGGGGGAGCTCTCTAACAACATCTGAAAATAGTTTTGCAGGTACAAAAGAAACACCCCCCTCACTTACGCCACAGTCAAGTTGGCAGTAAATAGAAAGAAGTCTGTCGGTGGAAGACAGCTTAAGGGCATGTTCTTCAGTCTTTAAGCCAATATGAGCGAGACTCCGATCGGTTATAGCTCCTTGAAGATGATTAGTCGCAGTTGCGAGGTCCGTTTTGCTTACACTGAATTTCATTTTGACATCCTTTAAATAAAGCCATCTTGGTAAAAGCGATCAGTGACGTTTCTTAGATGTTTTAAGTAAATATATTTATTTAAAAAAGAAGTAGCTATAAGCATGTTGAAAAACAGCTTTTTAGTTGTGTAAAAACAGTGGAAAAATAGAGGGTGAAAAACTGGATAAGCTTGGGGATAACATTCTCAAGCTTTTTTGTGCCCATTTTGTCCACCATTTTTTCACGTTGATATGAATAGGTAATACCAGGTTCAACTAACAACTTATCCCCAATCTTTTACACAGAAACGACTAATTGAGCTGCTCAAGTTGGCGTTCGATGGATTCTAAATGGGCCTTTAAATCGAGATCTATATGGCGTTCTTTTTCAATCTTTCTGACAGCATGCATAACCGTCGTATGATCTTTGCCTCCAAACTTTTCACCGATTTCCGGGAATGAAGACTTGGTCATCTGTCTTGAAAAGTACATAGCAATTTGCCTGGGAAGGGTCAGCGCTCTTTGACGTTTTTTTGATTTTAGATCAAGGACTCTCAGCTTAAAGTGTTCTGCTACGGTTTTTTGGACAACGTCTACCGTCATTCTTTTAGGCGGTTCACCAAGAACATTTTGAAAGGTTTCCATAGCCAACGGAACATCTATGGGCCTGCCGTGTAGGGTCGCAAAAGCGTGTATGCGGTGAAGTGCGCCCTCAAGCTCCCGGATATTTCTTTTGGCATGGTTTGAAATGTACTCAGCAACATCTTCGTTTAGTTTGATGCCGAGTTTTTCTGCTTTGTTAAACAAAATGGCTATGCGGTGCTCTGCGTCTGGAGGCTGGATATCAGCGATGAGTCCCCACTGGAAACGGTTTCTTAATCTTTCTTCGATATCCGGTATATCTTGAGGAAACATATCTGAAGTAATGACGATTTGTTTCTTGGTCTCGTAAAGAGAATTAAATGTGTGGAAAAACTCTTCCTGGGTGGCTTTTTTCCCTGAAATAAACTGAATGTCGTCAACTAGGAAAACGTCACAATGAC
Organism: uncultured Oligoflexales bacterium; assembly: GCA_964490675.1. Classification (GTDB taxonomy): domain Bacteria; phylum Bdellovibrionota_B; class Oligoflexia; order Oligoflexales; family JAWKNZ01; genus CAZBDM01. Next base: position 46,750 of record CAZBDM010000001.1, on the reverse strand, counting down.
GGTATTTTTGCCGAAAATCCCAAGTTTTGTTGTGACGGATACAATAAATCATTTCATTCATAAAATTTTCACTACGAATGTATGTCACAATAGCATTAGGATTGATATCGAGCACCTTGTTGCCAACAGCGTGGAGAAGGTGAGTCTTTCCAAGACCGGTATAACCGTAAATGAAAAGCGGATTATAGGTTTGGCCAGGGTTTTCGGCGACATTATAACAGGTGGCCACTGCAAATTGGTTTGAGGGGCCTCTTACAAAGGTTTCAAAAGTATAGCTTGGGTCAATGAGGTTTTTTGAACGCGCCAGCGAACGGGAAAAAGATCCTGAGTTTGGTTCTCTCTGTTCAGTATCAGTTTGGTCTTTGTAGGAGGCAATGGCCGGCTCGTTTTCTTGAATTGGCTTGAAAGGGGGGCTTTCGTGATTTCCATCGATTTCTATTTGAATAGAGTAACTTTCGAATCCGGAGGATTTTTTACATTCTTCAATGTGAAAAAGAAAGTTTTCCATTAACCCCTGATAAAAGACCATATTAGGAACCGTCAAAATAATTTCGTGATTTCCCGTTTGTTTTTCTTTGATCGGCTCGATCCAATTATTGAAGTCTGTAGGGCTGCAGATTTGTTTAAGTCGGTTTTTAATGACGGACCAAGGGTGCCTGTTTTCGTCAAAACGAGCATTTACCTCATGCTTTGATTCTTGAGGGAATAAGGATTTCATGTCGTTTTGGTCCATGCTAAATACTCGTAGTTGGTTGACCGCCAATAAAGTGGGTTCTTGTTGACTCTGAGGACAAGCAAAATAACATACTGCTGAAGCAGTTATCAAGATCAAATGAATTCAATTTTTTCTTGTTATTATGGTTAATTAGGTTTTTATTAACATAGTTTGTCCACAATCTCAGTGGAGTACGAGAGGCACTATCTTGAAAGGTCTATCAAAAGCTTTCGCCTATTTAATCGCAGCTCATGTGAACGCAATAGGGATCATTATCGGTTCGTATCTTCTAGGAGACTGGCTAAACCAACATAAGCCTGTTTCTTTTAGTTGGTTTTTGATAACTGTTCCATTTGGTGTGTTAGCTGTCGGACACTCCTTTTATATGGTCATAAAAAGCCTAATGATCCAACAGAAAAGGGAACAGAAGAATGGGAAAAAGTCTTGAGATAAAAACGTTTTTTAAATATTTCGTTTTTTTGTCTTTGGTAATTTTATCAGCAGTAGCCTTGTTTGCTCAGAAATCAGAAACGTCCTTAAGTTTTAACTATGGTTACATCTTATTTTCGTTGAACATGATGGCTCTTATGGTGGCATTTAAGATTGTTTTTGAAGAGTATTCGAGTCGTTTTAATGCTGAGAACAGACAGTTACCTTCTTTGACACCGAAGACAATTATTTTAGTGATGGGTGCTGGCCTGAAGCTGGCTTTTTTAGGCATGGCAATTTATCTCGGTTTAGCGGTTTTAGGTCTTTCGCCTTTTTATCTTGTCGGGGGGGCTGTGAGTTCACTAGGGTTGACAACGGTTCTAGCGGTTTTCTTCTATTCTTTTAGAAAATTGAGACCCATCAATTTCAATTGACAATCGATCAATAAAGCTTGTTTGTGTCCCAGACATTTCCTGTTTAACCCTTGAATTTCTTTCAAGCATGGTGGGTAAGAGGTCATAGAGTAATCTTTCTTGCATAAAAAAAACCTTTTCGGTAAGTTTCGGCTGTCTAGACAATGTTTTTTTCTTGCAAGGAACCCACGCGATGATTCGTAAATATTTTACCCTGGGTGCTTCAGGTTTCGTTCTTTCCAGCCAAGCCTTTGCGGCTGGAGGGTTACCAAAGTTTATCGATTATTACGATCTTATTGTTGTAAAGACTGTAGGTCTAAGTTCGGAATTCAAACTGGTAGCCGGTAGCCTATTCGTTCTCTTTCTCACTTGTATCATAGGGATTCTTTTCAAAAGCTCGGTGGAAAGGGCAGGGGATGATGTAAGCCCACCTTCTAAATTTTCATTGCGTGTTTTAGTCGAGTCTATTTTCGATATGCTTTATGGTCTGTCAAAGGATCAGTGTGGTCATAACTTCAAGTCTTTTTTGCCGATACTTAGTGGGATATTCTTTTTTGTTTTGATTGCCAACCTGACAGGTTTGATTCCTGGTTTTCCTCCACCGACAGAGTCTATGTCGACTAACGTTGCGATTGGTTTGGTAGCATTTATAGTCTATAATTTTGCCGGCTTAAAAGAACATGGTCCTTCCTATATTAAGCAGTTCATGGGGCCAGTTTGGTGGCTCGTCCCGTTGATTTTCTTTATTGAACTTTTCTCACACATGTCACGACCACTTTCATTAGGGTTGAGACTTATGGGCAATATCTACGGTGATCACATGCTTATGGCAGTATTTACAAAACTGACCTGGTTTGTGATGCCGTCACTTCTATTGTTTTTCGGTCTTCTTGTCTCAGTGATTCAAAGTTTTGTGTTCACTCTTTTGACGAGTATTTATATCTCTATGGCGACATCGCACGATCATTGATAGTAGCGTTAAAATATTGGAGAAAATTATGAAAAGAAGAATGATCAACGCATCACTTGTTATGTTTGGTCTACTAGTAAGCGGACTTGCCTTTGCTGAAGAGGCAGGAGCGTCGGGTATGACAAGTGCAGTGGGTCTCATCGCGATTGGTGCTGGTCTTGCTGTTGGAGCGTCAACCTTCGCTGCAGCTACAAGTCAGGGTAGGGCAGCAAGTACTGCCTTAGAAGGCATTGCGAGAAACCCCAGTGCTTCTGACAAACTTTTCTTGCCGTTTATTCTTGGTCTTGTATTCATGGAATTCCAGGCTCTTCTTGGCTTTGTTATTGCGATTCTGTGGACTTTGCCAAATGCTGGTTAAAAGGAAGTCAGCTTAAACTTTAGGCACACGCTAGTGTGCCTTTTTTTTGTGCTTAACGCCTAATTTCAAACGTTTCACGTGAAACGAACCTTTCATCCTACCAAGAATATTATTTCAAAACGAAAATTTGTCTATTTTTTTGGGAAAATTATTGTCTTTCTACCCAAATAACCTAATTTTCGCAGATTCGTATAAAATACTAAATTTTTTCAAATTTATTTCAAAAGCGAAAAATATCAAAAAAAAAGTAAATCAATCAAAAAAAGGAGAAAAAATAGAAAAATTTAATAAAATTGAAAAAAAATTAGAAAAAATTGAAAAGAGTAGAGAAATTAATGGAGGCTAGGTAATCGGGTACCCTGAAGAAGCTTTGAAAAAAGCGTTTAATGTTCAAAGAAGAGAAGAAAAATGAAGGTAATATGTAAAATAGAAAAAATTGATCGAAAGTGATCTTTGTCTCTTTTTCTAAAAAGTTGGTTTTATTTTTGTTATACAAAAAAAGTTTAAATTTTATTCATAAATAAGACCTAATCGGAAATAAGTCCCCCATTTTGCCGTAGCCTAGCGGTGGAGATGAATAGGTAAAATAAAGATAGTCAAATTTTAACTAATCATTTGATCAAATGTGCTGCGAGGGTTGAGATATGTCTTGGTCTGCAATTATAGGTCTAGAACTAACGAGAAGCTCAAGAGTTAAAGACATCATTCTGATAGGTGTTGATTCAAGCCCATAACGAAGAGTCCCTCTTCAACAAAAACAAACCTAAGAGAGCCAGAATAGATTTTTTTGAAGGAGGAGACATATTAACGAGCTTTGAGTCCTAAACCTTACAGGAGACCTCTTCAGAGCTCACCTGTTATTGACAAAAGCTTTGATGAGAAGAAAGTCCTATTGAACCTTGTTTCACGTGGAACAATGTAAAGAAATCAGTAATAGTGTTCCACGTGAAACACTCAAAAGATAGATTAACCCTTGTTTCACGTGGAACACTCTCCATGATAATCCAAATAACGGCCATCTTCTTAGCCTATTAGAGGAAGTTCGTTGAAATGGAAGATACTGTTGATATAGTGGAATGAGCCCCTAAAAAAAAGAAAGCCTGGAGTGAACAGATGGCCAGAATAATTGCTATTTCTAATCAAAAAGGGGGAGTCGGTAAAACAACGACTTCTGTCAACCTTGCTGCCTGTCTTGCTGCAGGTGAGCAAAGGGTTTTGCTCGTTGATATGGATCCTCAAGCAAATGCCGGCAGTGGACTTGGTATATATCCTCAAGATTTTGAAAAGGGTATGTATGAGGTGATGGTGGACGAGATCCCCATTAAAAATGTCATACTGCGAACAGAATTGAAGTATCTGGATCTTGCTCCCTCTAATCAGGATCTTATAGGAGCTGAGGTTGAGCTTGTTACTGCTATAGGACGAGAAGTACGGCTAAAAGAAGCGTTAGCCACCATTGATGATGTTTACGATTTTGTTATTTTAGACTGCCCTCCAGCTTTGGGCATATTAACGGTCAATGCTCTTACAGCAGCTGATTCAGTTTTGATACCCCTTCAGTGTGAATATTATGCGATGGAAGGCCTATCTCAACTCTTAAAGACCATACACCTTATAAAAAAGCGTCTTAACCCGAAGATTGAACGGGAAGGGATTTTACTAACCATGTATGACAGACGAAATAATCTTTCTCATCAAGTGGAAGAAGAAATTAGAGACCACTTTAAAGACGAGGTCTTTAGCACTGTTATACCGAGAAATGTAAAGCTATCAGAGGCCCCTAGTCATGGCAAACCGGTGATCCTGTACGATATTGCTAGTAGTGGTGCTTCAGCTTACATGAATATTGCAAGACAACTCATTAGGCAACACGGTGCGAAAGGCCAATCACTGAAACACCTAACCAAGAAGAGTATTTCTGAATCAGTTAGAACTCAGCATTAATGGAGACTAGAATGGGTCTACGAGAAAAAAATACCGGTGGTCGAAGGGGAGCTTTAGGAAAAGGAATAAATTCTTTATTAGGTGATTATCCCTCTGAAGACAAAACGTCTCCCGATTCATCTCAATCCAGTCAACATTCATCATTGGGTACACCTATCCTTTCTGTCGATCCCAATTACATTGATCCCAACCCAGCTCAGCCTAGGAAAACCTTTAAGCCAGAAGAATTAAAAGAGTTAGCGTCTTCCATTGCTGTTGATGGCATACTTCAACCGATTATCGTTACAAAAGGTGAGAAAACCGGCCGCTACCTTCTCATTGCTGGTGAAAGAAGGCTTAGAGCCAGTAAAATGGCCGGGCTTAAATCCGTTCCTGTCGTGTTAAAGGAAGGGGTCACCGACGATCTTTTGCGTCTAGCACTTATTGAGAATATTCAGAGGTCTGACCTTAATGTTATAGAAGAAGCTAAAGCCTATGAAGCACTTATTAAGGAACACGGATTTACCCAAGAAGAATGCGCGAAAAAAGTTGGTAAGGAACGGTCAACGGTTGCCAACGCTCTCAGAATGATTCAGTTACCATTCGAGGTCCAAAATGACATCATTGAAAAACGCATCACCATGGGTCATGGAAGAGCCCTTTTGCCATTAGAAGATAAAAAAGAAATCCTCAAAGCAAGGGATCTTATTGTCAAAAAGCAACTAAGTGTCCGTCAAGCGGAACAGCTTTGTAAGAAAATAAAAGGTGGGCAAAAAACACCCGGGAAACTATTAGACAACGAAAAAAGCAATCCGAATCTGGAATACATTGCGGAAACCTTGAGAACTTATCTGAGAACACGGGTGAAAGTTATTGGTAGTGGTAGTAAGGGTAGAATTGAGGTTCATTATATCACTCCCTCCGAGCTCGAAAGAATACTAAGTCTTATTGGGCCGAAAAGGATTTAACCGTCAATCCTATAAATAAATAAAACGTCCATCAATTGAAAAATTTTTTCTTGTAAAATAGATAATGGTTGTTTCTTTGCATCATTTGATATAACAACGAATCGCTAGTACGTTTTATATTGAGCTTCAAGCAAAGGACATTTATGGCTGACTTAAGCCTTATCCCTAATCCTCAAATCATGGCGATTCAAACCGGTGTCTTTCTTGCTAACCTCTACGTAGTCAAAAAATTGATGCTTGAGCCTTACTTAAAGGTGAAAGAAAAACGTATAGAATTGACTATCGGTAATAAAGAATCTGCTCAAATCGTCCTTAAAGAGTGTGAGGAAAAGACAGAAGAGATTCAGACGAAAGTCAACTCTGCTCTTAATGCCGCTTCAGACAATCGCAAGAAAGTTCGCTCTGAAGCTTTAGAAAAGAAAGAAAATATTGTCACGCAAGCCACCCAACAGGCTAGTGGCCATCTAGAAAAAATGCGTCAGCAAATGCAAGTAGAAATTGCAAAAGAAAAAGAAAAAATTGAATCGACTGTTTCTAGACTGACAGGCGAACTTTTTACGGCAGTAACAGATCCATCTTAAACTATTTTTAGAACGGACAAATAAAGTTGGAAAACTTCAATTGGCTTCAAGGATTCATCGTACCTTACATTAATTTTTTGCTCTTTATTGTTCTTGCGGTGATATTTTTTAGAAAACCACTTGCAAACATGGCAAAAAAAAGAAGAGAAGATTTCAAAAACAACTTGAAACTAGCGTCTGAAGCGAAAGAGGCTGCTGACAAGAAATTAGCAGAGATTAACCAGAGACTTTCTCAGCTCGATCAGGAAATTAAACAAATTAACGAGAGAGCGGAAACTGAGGCGAAAAAAGAAGCACAAAAAATTATCGCTGATGCTGAAAAGCAAGCAGCTTTTCTTGTCGAAGAGGCTAAAAGAATTTCTGAAGCCGAACTCAGCCAAGCAATGATTGAACTTCAAGACCAAATACTTCATCACGTCAAAGAGCAGTTAACAAAAAAAATCAAATCAGATTTTTCGAGGGACCAACATTCGGCCTACATACAATCACATTTGACAAGACTTGGTGAAGTGTCAGAAGGCGTTCGATTATGAGTAGAAATATTATCGCTTCAAGATATGCAAAAGCTTTTTTAAAGGTCGACGGACACAACGTTGATCTCGCAAGAAGAAGACTAAAGGCTCTCGTTAACATAAGAGAATTATTTTCCATTGAAGACGCAAAAAAAGTTTTGATCAGTCCAGTTATGCCTAAGGAATTAAAAGGTGCGCTTTTGGAATACGCTGTGACTAAGGCTGAAGACAAAGAACTCGTCAGTGAGTTTTTAAAGGTCATTCTCGAAGCCAATCGAGTTGCAGTTATTCCAAAGATAATAGACACTTACGAGCTATATATCAATCATTTAGCCGGTGTTGTCAAAACTAAAATCGTCACTGCAATTGAGCTTAGTGAAGAAGAACAAAAAGCTTTCAAAACAACAATTGAAGAGCATCTTAAAAACACTATCGAACTTAGAACAGATACAGATCCAAGTATACTAGGCGGATTTGTAGCTTACTTTGGCAATATGATGGCGGATTTTAGTTTGAAATCCAAAGTAGATAAATTGACCTCAAGCGTTTCACCGTAAGGAATGTCAACCACCATGGAAAAACTTAGCGTTGAAGAAGTTAGTCGGATCATTAGCGATCGCATCAAAAATTTTGGCCAGCCCACTGAGCTTCAAGAAACTGGAACAGTTTTAACTGTCGGTGACGGTATAGCGCGCGTTTACGGCCTCGAAGGGGCCATGGCCGGTGAAATGGTTGAATTTAAAAATGGTATCAAAGGAGTTGTTCTCAACTTGGAGGAAGACAACGTTGGTATCGCGGTGTTTGGAGACGTTAAAGGTATACAAGAAGGTGACGACGTCAAAAGGTTGAAAGAAATCAACTCAGTTCCCGTAGGGGAAGGACTGCTAGGACGCGTTGTTGATTCTCTTGGCAATCCGCTTGACGGAAAAGGTCCTATAGAATCCGCGGAAAAAGGTGTTATAGAAGTAAAAGCGCCCGGAATTATTGCCAGAAAATCAGTACACGAGCCGCTTCAAACCGGTCTTAAATGTATTGATTCTATGGTACCAATCGGTCGTGGCCAAAGGGAGCTTATTATCGGCGACCGTCAGACGGGCAAGACGGCTGTTTGTCTCGATACCATTCTCAATCAAAAAGGTAAGGACGTCGTTTGTATCTACGTTGCAATCGGTCAGAAAGCATCGACTGTCGCACAACTTGTAGACAGACTGACACAAGAAGGGGCTATGGAATACACGATTGTCGTTTCAGCGACAGCTCTTGATCCAGCGCCTAATCTCTTTCTTGCGCCTTACTCTGGTTGTCGAATGGCAGAGTACTTCCGAGATAAAGGCAAACACGTCGTTATTTTCTATGATGATTTATCTAAACAGGCGGCAGCTTACCGTGAACTCTCTCTTCTTCTTAGAAGACCTCCGGGTAGGGAAGCGTATCCGGGAGATGTCTTCTATCTTCATAGCCGTCTTCTCGAGCGGGCTTGCAAACTCAACGATGATCTTGGAGCTGGCTCCATTACTGCTTTTCCTGTTATTGAAACCCAAGCTGGAGATATTTCGGCTTACATTCCAACCAACGTGATTTCGATCACCGATGGTCAAATTTTCTTGGAATCTGATTTATTTTTCAGTGGTGTAAGACCCGCGATGAACGCCGGACAATCGGTTTCTAGGGTAGGGGGGTCTGCTCAGGTTCCCGCCATGAAATCAGTGTCGGGAACACTGCGACTTGAGCTTGCTCAGTACCGGGAATTAGCAGCATTCGCGCAGTTTGGATCTGACCTCGATGAAGCTACACAAAAGACTTTGCTAAGGGGCAAGGTTCTCGTCGAAATACTCAAACAAGGCCAATACGCACCTTTAGATGTAGCCTTACAGGTGACAATCTTATATGCCGCCACTAAAGGATATTTGGACAAGTACGAAGTTGAGCAGCTCAGAGATTGGGAAAACGGGCTATACGACCACATGACGTCCCTACATTCGGCTGTACTGGACAAAATAAGAAACAGAGCGAAATTAAAAGAAATCGAAGATGATCTAAAAAAAGCTATTACCGAGTATGACGAAAGGTTTAAGCACTAATGCCAAGTATGAAAGATACGAAACGTCGTATCGTTAGTGTTAAAAATACACAAAAAATTACCCGTGCTATGAAGCTTGTCTCCGCGGCTAAATACGCTCGGGCCAATCAGGCAGCGATCAACTCAAGACCCTACGGTGAGTCTTTTGAAAGGATGGTAGCCAGACTTTCAGAAGGGGCCGCCTTTGATGCGCCTCTTTTGAAAAAAAGACCGGAAAAAACCTCTATTTTAGTGATTACTGCAACAGATAGAGGTCTTTGCGGTGGGCTCAACTCTAACCTGCTTAAGAGTTGTAGCGAATTTCTAAACGATAAAAAGTCGCAAGGGGTTTCAGTAAAGCTTTCACTCTGGGGCAAAAGAGCAGTGCTTTTCGGTCAAAAAAGAGACGAAGAAATTATTGATAAAAGAGAGAAAATACTAGAAAAGCCTTCTTATGACTTCGCCTTAAAATCAGCGAAAACATTTTCTAATTCTTTTGTAGATGCAGAGATTGATCGGCTCTACATAGCCTACCCAAAATTTGTCAACGCACTTAGTCAAGAGCCTACAATTGATTGTATCCTGCCAGCCGGCGTGCAATCTAAAGAGGAACCGACAGAGGAAGACTTTATCTTAGAGCCTTCAAAAGAAGCACTTTTAAACAGTCTTTTAACCAAACAGATAGCCAACAGAATTTTTAGATTCTTTCTGGAAGGCTCGGCATCAGAACACGCAGCTAGAATGACAGCTATGGATAATGCAAGCAATAACGCAGATGAAGTGATTAAGAGATTGACGTTAGAGTATAACCGCGCCCGTCAGGCAGCGATTACTAAAGAACTGATCGAGATTACGAGTGGGGCAGACGCCCTTTAAAATAAAACCTTAAAGGAAAAGAGTACATTCACATGGAACAGGTTACAGGTAAAGTTGTTCAGGTCATGGGACCAGTGGTTGACGTAGAGTTTCCCGAAGGAAAAATACCGGCGATTTTTAACGCCCTCACGCTAAAAAACCAGGCCATTTCAGAGGACGATGATAATTTGACATTAGAAGTGGCTCTTCACCTAGGTGACAATGTCGTAAGAACAATTGCGATGGATTCAACTGACGGTCTAAAGAGAGGGACCTCGGTTAAAGATTCCGGAGATCAGATATCAGTACCGGTAGGAAAAGAAGTGCTTGGCCGGATTTTAAACGTCGTCGGTGCCCCGGTCGATGAGGCAGGTCCAGTTTCAGCATCCAAAAAGTACCCGATTCACAGGGAAGCTCCAAAATTTACTTCTCTTAGTACAAAAATGGAAGTTTTAGGAACGGGAATCAAGGTTGTTGATTTGATGGCTCCCTATCTTAAGGGCGGCAAAATTGGTCTTTTCGGAGGTGCTGGAGTTGGAAAAACGGTACTTATCATGGAGTTAATCAATAACGTAGCAACCCACCATGGTGGTTTCTCAGTGTTCGCCGGTGTTGGTGAAAGAACCCGCGAAGGAAACGACCTTTATTACGAAATGAAAGACTCAGGGGTTATTGATAAAACAGCACTGATTTATGGCCAGATGAATGAACCACCGGGAGCGCGGGCGAGGGTTGCTCTAAGTGCACTTGCGATCGCGGAATACTTCAGAGATGAAGAAAACCAGGACGTTCTCCTATTCGTAGACAATATCTTTAGATTTACTCAGGCAGGATCAGAGGTTTCGGCTCTTTTAGGGCGTATTCCATCAGCGGTAGGTTACCAACCAACGTTGGCAACAGAGATGGGTGAACTTCAGGAAAGAATTACAACGACAAAAAATGGATCGATTACATCTATTCAAGCTGTTTACGTTCCTGCCGACGATTACACAGACCCAGCTCCAGCAACGACTTTTGCTCACCTTGATGCATCGACTGTACTTGAGAGATCGATCGCATCTCTGGGTATTTATCCAGCTGTAGACCCTCTTTCTAGTAGTTCAAGAATTTTAGACCCTGCAATTGTAGGGGAAAGACATTATCGTATCGCTCGATCAGTTCAGTCTACCCTGCAGAGATACAAGGACTTACAGGACATTATTGCCATTCTTGGTATGGATGAGCTCTCTGAAGATGACAAACTAACTGTTGCGAGAGCGAGAAAGATCCAAAGATTTTTCAGCCAGCCGTTCTTTGTTGCAGAGCAGTTTACTGGACAAAAAGGAAAATTTGTTGAGCTTGAAGACACTCTTAAGGGTTTTGAGCAAATTCTTGAGGGCAACCTAGACGATATCCCAGAACAAGCTTTCCTATACGTCGGCACGATTGAAGAAGTAAGAGAAAAAGCTAAAACTCTTTAGTAATGTCAGGGTGTAATGATGACCGAACAAATGAATGTGAGAATCCTCGCGCCAGAAAGACCGCTTTTATCCGTAAAAGCTTCACATCTGAAAGTACCTGGTAGTCTCGGTGAAATGGGAATTCTGCCAGAGCATGCGCATCTCATATCAGAACTTAAGTTTGGCGAGCTTACGGTTGAGGGTGGAGACGTCTCAGGGGTGGAGAAGTATTTTGTTTCGGGTGGTTACGTCGAGGTGACAAAAGAGCAGGTGACTGTATTAGTCGACGTAATCGAAAGAGCAGAAGAAATCGATCTATCGAGAGCGCAAGCGGCGGAAAAAAGAGCTCAAAAACGCATTGATGATCAATCCCCAGAAGAGCCTATAGACCTTCCAAGAGCGCTAGAGTCGTTAGCTAGGGCCAAGGCAAGACAAAAACTAGCTTCGCACTAAAAACTATTATTCAGTTTAAGGCGGGTGGAATCGAGCTGGACTCATCCCACCCGTTTTTTATTTCCTGTATAATTAAAAATGAATAAGCCAATTATGACGCGAGGACTCAATGGAACACGGCATCGAGACGCATAAACCTGCTATTTTAGTGACGGGGGGTTCAGGGTATATAGGTCAGCATTTAGTGAGAAAGCTGTCTGAGAAAAAAGAAACAGTGGTCTCGATGTATCGACACAGGCTTCCTGAACCGCAAGAAGGTGTCTTTCCTGTCTGTTCTGATATGAGCTCTACACAATTACTAGCCGCCCCTTTAAGAGGCGTCAATACGGTTGTGCATCTTGCTTGGGAAAGAAGTTTAATTGGTCCACCAACTAGCACTCTTCCAAAAGGACCTCACGATTTCAAACATTTTTCAAGAAATTTAAGACAACTTGAAAACCTCTTAAGAGCTATGGAAAAGGCGGCTACGGAAAGAATCGTTTTTGTCAGCGCAATTGGTGCCGGACAAGGGGCAAAAGAACAGTTTCTAAAAGAGAAATACCTTGCAGAGTTATTGATCTTAAATTCTAAAGTGCCAGAAAAAATCATTGTAAGGCCATCGGTTATTTTTGGAGGTCACAGCGGCCAAGATCGATTTATTCGGTCAATTATAAAAATTATGAAATTTCCCGGATTTTATCCTGTTCCTAGCAAGAAAGAATCACTTTCACCTTTGCACATAGAAGACCTAACGAAATTTTTACACAGACTCTGTCATAAAAAACTAGAAGATCCCGTTTCAGTTATTGATATTACCGGAGGAGAGTCTTATAAAATCGATGAGTTATTCAAGCTTGTTTCAGACTACTACGCAAAAGGTAGTCGCTTTGCCGTTAGAAACCTAATAGGCAATTCTCTCGTATCATTAATGGAAAGAGAGTCCAATGAAGATACGACTCACCCAAAACTAAGGCATTTTTTGGCTCTTGGCGGTCATACTGACAAGAAAGTGAGACTAGACAATCCATTAGCCGAAGAGATTCCAGAAAACTTACTCGGATTTAAAAAAATGCTCTTTAATAACGCCCCTTCAGAGTTTAGCCAAACTAAAGAACTGCATAGTACAAAAGTAAGTTAAAAAAATGGCAGGTTTTGCG
>CAZBDM010000001.1:33074-33929 GCA_964490675.1 uncultured Oligoflexales bacterium | reverse complement strand
GCCACTTTAAGAGGGACTGTGACATGCTAATTTAACTTAAAGGCAAGTCTTTCATTCCATTTCTCAAAAAGGCTGGTACATCTAAATCATCTTTTTGATCATCTGTTTTATCACTAATGCGATTTGCAAGTTCTAGCGCTTCATCTATTTTTTGATCGATATCAACCGCAATATTTTGAGATTCATTAGAGTCTTCAAAAAGCGGTTTCATGGCACTTTCATCCTGGATAGATGCTTCAATGCTTTGCTCTTCTTTATTTTCTCCCATTAGAAGAGAATCGATAAACTTTGTTCTACTTTCGTCAACAGGCTTACTGAGAGGATCTGGATCAAAAGCAGGTTTACCTACCTGATCTGCAGGGTGGGTCAGGTTGTAGGGAGTTAGTTCGGACTGTTCTCCAACTGTTTTAAGAGGAAACGTCTGTATATTACGGACTAGACTTCCTCCTAACTCAAACTGTTCATCATCATTCTGGGGATGGGTGGCCCCTTCGATGACTCGAGTATCATCTTTTTCAAGGCTGTCAAAAGTTAAGTCGGTTAAGTCTTGGGTTTCAGAAATATTTATGTCTTGGATGATCTTTTCTTCATGGATATTGATCTCATTGGTTGATTGAAGCTCAGATCGTTCTTGTCTTACAAATTGTTTTTCGGTGTATGCTCCCATCAGTAAGTCATTGCGCCCAGTGGCTGAGTTTGTCTTTGGTTTAGCATGTGGTCTAGGGGCAACCATTCTTTGATGAGATCTTGGTGGGGTGATAAATTCTTCTGAATCTGCCGGAAATCCCGTAGCGATGACTGTCACTCTCATCGTGTCACCCATGCTTTCGTCGATTACAGCGCCAAATATGATGT
>CAZBDM010000001.1:4825-33064 GCA_964490675.1 uncultured Oligoflexales bacterium | reverse complement strand
CGTGGGCAGCCTCCTGAATGATGCTGCATGCTTCATTGACTTCAATCAACGAGACACTTTCGCCGGCGGTAATGTTAATAAGAATGCCGGTTGCACCCTCGATATCTATGTCTTCGAGCAAGGGCGAACTCACCGCTTGTTTAGCAGCCTCGACTGCTCTCTTTTCGCCTTCAGATGAGCCTATACCCATTAGTGCTTGCCCCATGCTTGACATAACCGTCTTGACGTCAGCAAAGTCGACATTAATGGTTCCAGGAACATTGATAATATCACTAATACCTTTTACCGCGTTTACAAGAACGTTGTCGGCTAATTTAAAAGCATCGAGCATGCTCATGTCAGGAGTGGCGATCTGAAGAAGTCTTTGGTTAGGAATGACGATGAGAGTATCAACGTGCTCACGAAGCCTTTGAATACCAATTTCTGCGTTTTTTCGTCTTCTTTTACCTTCAAAATCAAACGGTTTAGTAACAACCCCAACTGTTAGAGCACCGCTTTCCCTTGCGATTTGAGCAACGACTGGAGCTCCACCGGTTCCCGTACCACCCCCCATACCAGAGGTAACGAAAACCATATCTGCACCAGTAAGAACCTCTTGGAGTTGGTGTCTGTCCTCAAGAGCTGCGTCTCTGCCAATGTCGGGGTCGGCACCGGCACCAAGTCCCTTTGTCAGTTCCTTGCCTATCTGTATTTTTGCCGGTGAAAGAGAAAATCTCAACGACTGGATATCAGTATTACAAGTCGTAAACTCGACCCCATCTATGCTTGTTTGGATCATCGTATTGACAGCGTTTCCGCCGCCTCCACCGACACCAACAACTTTAATTTTTGCCCCAGGGGGAACGATGTGTTCTGGATCAAAGCTCATAGCTACGCCTCCAAGCCTGTCACAATCTCAACAGCTTAAAAAAGATTTAAATTTTGGATTTTTTTTGGAACTATTGTCTAAGATTATAGGAAGCTTAAAAGCGCAGTGTCAATGCTATGACACTTTTTAAGGAGCTTTTTTAAAAGGAAATCTAATGATGTTTTCTCTATGTTTTGAAAATGTTTCCCTTAAGAAAGATCTTTTAACCAATTAACAAATTGGCCGAAATATCGGCTCACCCGCGTTACCTTCTGATGACTTATTTGTTTTTGATAGGCTTCAGCCCTCAATGCGAGAAGACCAACGGCGGTTGCGTATTTGGTTGAAAGGGCAATAGAGGTCGATTTTTCTAAATCTTTTAAATCGTTGAAAGCTTGGTCAATGCCAGGATAGGTTTTTTTAACACTGACAGGAAGAATATGATCGAGGAATTGAATAATATGTAAGACTTCTGATCCACCACCAGTCACGAGTAGGCCACCGCCTAAGGTTGATAAAAAAGGTTGCATATGTGCGTAAATGAGTTCAGAAAGCTCTTTAATTCTAGGTGCTAGAATTGGGTAGACATCCCGGTAGCAAATCATTTTGCTATCCCCTTTCAGGGTTTTGATCTGCATTTTAAAATCGCTATTGCCACTGGTTAAGCCGAAACGAATTTTTACTTTTTCAGCCTCTTCAAAGCTTATCCCTAAACCTATGGCGAGGTCATTTGACATCAGTTTTCCACCGATATTTATCGTGAAAAGCTTAACTGGCTTACCTGATTGATAAATCATCCCATCTGTTGTGCCTCCTCCGATATCAATGATTACACAACCGAGTTTTTTGTATTGATCAGATGTAGAGACCATAGCAGATGCAAGTGGTTCGGCGGATAATGATGATACTTCGAGACCACAGCTATTTAAAAGCTTGACCATATCGGAAAGATAAAGTTTATCAGCTTCAATGAGGAGGAATTTTCCAGAAAGTCTATTTGCTGAAAAACCTACAGGTGAACTTGTCCAGGGACGATCGTCTAATCGATAGCCAAGCGCAACCGTATGGAGAAGTTCTTTTGAACCCAATGAGGATTTTTCTTTTATTGTGGATTCTAATTTGACTAGTGTTTCGGGGATCACCGTTTCTGATGTAACAAGTTCCGTGACACCTTCAACACGACTTGATAGATGACAACCAGCGACGCCGACACAAACTTTATGAATGTCTTTGTTAAATTGTCTTTCGGCGACCTCAAGAAGCTGTAAGATAGATTTTTTTGCTTCATTAAGGTCGGAAAGCATGCCTTTTCTCATTCCAGAAGCCTTAACGCTGACCGTTTCAATTTTTGGTATTTTGTCCTTGGTTAAGCTGCGGATATGAGCAATACAAAACTTGGTCGTACCAAGATCAAGGGCAAATAAGTCTTTTGGTAGTTGAAAGCTCAATGTTGATCCTCAGTGATTATCCACTTTTTTTCTTAATAAATGCTTTGTTGGCGTAATCTAATTCGATAAGAGATGTTTCAACATCTTTCTTTTTCAGGTTTTCCAAAACTTTAAATAGTCTTTTAAAATTGTTTTCAAAAGGAGCTCTTCCTAAGGCAACTTTTATGTTTTTGTCTGAGAGAAATATGAAAAAGCCTCGATACGGTTTGTATTCTATTATACTAACATTTAGGTTATTTTCGCTAATGTGCTCCATAAGTGTCATCGATTCGGCTATGATGGCCTTTTGTTTTTGAGAGGTTTTTAAACTATGATCATTGGCAAAAGTGAACTTTCCTACATGCTCAGAGAAAACACCAGATATCTTCTTAAGTTTTGAAGAGTTTTCTTTTAATAACCCAAAAACCTTACCGTCTTTAGAAATGAGACGCCATTTGTCCGCATATATTGCCGCGATAGGTTGATATTTATTGACTGAAATAATGACAGAAGATGCTGATTTTTTTAGAACGTGCACTTGCGCGAAATTTTCGTTTTCGGCAATTTTTTTAGCCAAAACTCTAAAATCAATGTTAGGCGATTTTTTAAAAAATTTTTCGCCAGTTTTAATGATTTGCTGTCTTTCGTCTTTTTCAAGAGCTTCTATGGTCTTATCTGAAAATGTGATCTGCCAATTTTTTGGTTGTTGAGATTTTTTCTGTTTATTTACAAGAGAGTCATAGTGCTTTTTGAAAAGGTCCACCGAAGGTTTTTTTAAGAAGAAAACCGCGGTAAAGACAAAAACAAGTGTCGGGATTATATAAAAAAGTCTAGATCTTTTTCTTTTAATGGGTTGCTGGCTATCAAGAACGCTAGTTCCTTTTTTTACAGAAGAGCTTCTTTTAGAATTTTTGCCAGTTGCCATACGTTTCCAGCACCTACCGTTAAAATAATCGTTGGATTTTTTAGATTTCCTTCTACTATTTTAACAGCTTCTGAAAAATCAGATACCCTTAGGCAAGAAGTTTGTGAAGAAGATGCGATTGCCTGACTAAATGCTGACTCGTCAAATTCACATGGCTTTTCCTCACCTGCCGGATAAACCGGTAACAAAATAACTTTATCCGACTTTGAAAAAGACTGCGAAAAGCGATCAAAGAGCTGTAATGATCGACTGTAGCGGTGAGGTTGAAAGAAAGTTATCAGATCTGAGTTTGGCCAAGCTTGCTTGATGGCGCTTTGCACGGCGAAAATCTTTTCAGGATTATGAGCATAATCATCTATGATCTTCAGGTGCTCATTTTCATAGATTCTTTCAAACCTTCTTTTGACACCGTCAAAACTTTCAAGAAGCTCACAAGCGGCTCTAACGTCGAGCTCTAATGCTCTCACAGCTGAAAGAGCGCAAAGAGCATTGAGAACATTGTATTTGCCTAAAAGCTTCAGCTTACACGAAAAGATGTCTCTTTCGACGATGGCTTTAAATGTGCTAAAGCCATTCTCACATTTGTAATCAATTGCTCTAACATCGCTTCCAAGACTGAATCCAAAAGCGAGTTTTCTTGAACCGTATGAGACACCTAAATCTCGGCTGATAGGATGATCCCAACCGACAATTAGGCAGCCATCTTTATCGATATTGTCCCGGTACTTGGTAAAAACCTCGATAAGATGAGATTTATCGCGAAAGTAATCCATATGGTCGAGATCAATGTTATTGATGATGCCGATATAAGGTGAGTATTTAACAAGGGTTCCGTCAGACTCGTCGACTTCGGCGACAAATAAGTTTGAATCACCATACGCGCAGTTAGAGTTCCACTTGTTTACAAGGCCTCCGATTGCTGCAAAGGGGCGACAGCCAAGCCCTTCGAGGATGTGGCTGATAAGGGCGGAGGTGGTGGTTTTGCCGTGTGTACCGGAAACGGTAATGGGTTTAAATGAACTCAGCAAAATACTTAAAAGATCAGACCGATGAACTTCCGTCAAGCCTAGCTCTTTACCGTAGACTCGCTCAATGTTGCTGTCTTTTATAGCAGAAGAGTAAACGATCGTTTTGACGTCTTTGAGAAGACTGGTGTCATGGCCCTGGATAATCTCTGCGCCTTGTGATCTTAACCGCTTAACTGCTTGCGAGTCATTTTGATCAGATCCTTTAACTTTGTATCCAGCCTTAAGGCATAACTCAGCTAGAGCAGACATACCGCTTCCACCAATACCGACAAAATATAGAGGATCAGACAGGTTTTTTAAACTGAGCTTGCTGATGGTCGTTGGCCTCTCTTCCTAATCGAGCGAGAATACCAATTACCACTAAAAAGACTAAAAGGGAACTGGCACCACTACTTACAAATGGCAGTGGAATGCCTTTGGTAGGGAGAAGCCCCATGACTACGCCAATATTAAACAGTGATTGAATGGCAATCAGACTTGTCAGGCCGAATGATAAAAACTTCTTATAAGGGCTTTTTTGCTGACCTGTTACCTTAAATCCCAGAAATACCATCGAAAAAAAACATGCACAAACCAGAACGACACCCAATAAGCCAATCTCCTCTCCGATTACTGCAAGTATAAAGTCGGAGTGAGCTTCAGGCAGAAAAAAGAGCTTCTGACGAGATTCTCCAAGCCCCAGGCCAAAAAGGCCGCCATTTTGAAAGGCAAGGTAGCTCTGGATAATCTGAAAACCACCTTCATCTACAACAGCCCAAGGATCTATAAAGCTGATTAGTCTTTTTAACCGATAAGGAGCAATAGCTATTGCGACACCTACTAAACCTAAAGCAAGACCGGCTAGAATAACCAGATATTTTCTTGCTAGACCTGCAACGAAAAGCATCGCAATAACAATTGACCCAATAAGTGCAGTGGTACCAAAATCAGGCTGAAGCATGAGAAAGCTTGCAAAGACAAAGAAAATAATCATATTTGGCAGAAGTGATGTCCACTTTCGCAAATCACTCTGTTTGCGGCAGAGGTTTTTAGCAAGAAAGAGAATCATCGCTAGTTTGGCTAGTTCAGCAGGCTGAAACCTTAAGCCAAACAAATTGATCCAGCGGGAAGCTCCTTTCACTTTGATATAAAGACCCGGTACGAGAATCAAAGCAAGAAGTACGATCGACAAGCCAACAAGAGGAAGAGTCAGTCTTTCAATGAGCTTAAACGGAATATATCGGAGAACAATAATCCCGGCAAAGCCAAGCAAAGCGACAAAAGTTTGTTTCCTTAAGAAGAAAAATTGATCGTTAAAATGCTCGGCAGCTTTCATTGATGAGGCTGCGTAGATTTCAACAAGACCGATAAAGGTCAAGATTGCTGCTATACCAATAAGAGCCCAATCATAGGACTGTCTGGAAGAGTCGTCTTTTTGCATGGAATGAAAGCTCCGCCCGGATCGATAAACTATGCCTCTATTGTAACGCGGGGCTTAAAAAACTACTAATTTTGACCTTTTAAATAAGGGGCGAGTCTTTGTCGAAAAAAATCACCTCGTTTTTCAAAATTTTCGAATTCATCAAAACTTGCACAGGCAGGAGAAAAAAGTAGGAGTCTATTTTCTTCTCTCAAAAACTTTGGAAAATCTTCAAGACAGCTAGCAAGGCTCTTGTAAATCTTTGGCTTGAACGTATAACCGATTTCTTTAGCAATCCCTTCACCGGCTTCACCAAAACAGATCAGTTGACTGACTTTGTCATGGAATTTTTCAAGTGGACGAAAACTCTCACCTTTAGACTTACCTCCAAGAACAAGTGTCAAAGGACCTTCGTAACTCTCTAGTGCAGCAAGTGTCGATGCAATGTTGGTTGCCTTGCTGTCGTTTATTATCAGCATCTCGTGAAAATATCCGATCTCTTCACAGCGGTGGGGCAATCCTTTATAAGTGCTCAGAGAAGAAACCATATCTTGCGGTTTTTTATTGCAGACAAAAGCTGTTGCTGCTGCCGAAAAAGCGGCATTCAACAAGTTATGTTTGGTGCTTAAAGAAGTCGAAGATTGATTGATGGCGTTGTTTACAAGGTAGCTTTGATCGATGACAGTAAAATCAATACCACTAATATCAATGCCATAACCTTTTGCTTCTTTACAGACATCTTCACTGACTAAAGAGAGTGAACAAGGCTTTCTTTTAGAAAAAATTTTCCATTTAGCCTTAAAATAACTCTCCATGCTACCGTGCCTAGAGAGGTGGTCCTCACTAAAATTGGAAAAGATAGCGACATCAGCAGCTATGGGTTTTGACGTTTCTAGCTGATAAGAAGAGAGCTCCATGATAAGAATTTTTGGACACTGATCTTCTGCGATAAGGAGTGATGGCGAAATTCCAATATTACCGCAGACCCTCGCATCAACATTGAGACTTCTTAAGATATGTTCAATCATCATAACGATGGTCGACTTACCATTTGTACCTGTGACTGTTATGAGCTGGCCGTTAAAATGTTCAAGGGCTAGGTCGATCTCAGATTTTATTTTCAAACCTAGATTGGAAGCTTGTTTGATAAGGGGGTGTTCAGTTGCTATGCCGGGGCTTGTAATAAGACCGTCGTAGTGACTTAGATCTGAAGGTGTTTCTTTTCCTTCGATAACGTTGACATTCAGTTCATCAAAGGCTCGTCTTTTACGCAAAGAAAGGCTATTTTTGTCGATTACCGTCACATCATACTTTAGTTTTTTTAGAAGCTTTGCAGCGCCAAGGCCTGAGACCCCAGCTCCTAAGACTAACCAACGCATAGCGCCTCTTTTCATTGATCAACGTAGTTTAAGACTCAATAGTCCAATCAGTGCTAAAACGACAGAGATGATCCAAAAACGAACGATGACTTTTGGTTCGGGCCAGCCTTTCAGCTCGAAGTGATGATGAATAGGTGCCATTCGAAACACTCTTTTTCCGGTAAGTTTAAAAGAAAAGACTTGCGTAATGACAGATACAGCTTCGAGGACAAAGATACCTCCAATAATCGCAAGTAAGATTTCATGTTTTGTAAAAACAGCGAGAGCACCGAGTGCACCACCAAGAGGCAGCGAGCCGACATCACCCATAAAAACTTGAGCTGGGTATGTGTTGTACCATAAAAAACCCATACCCGCTCCGACAAGGCTTGCTGCAAAGATGGTCAACTCTCCGCTTCCTCTGATGTAAGGATAGTTGAGGTAGCTAGCAAACTCAGAGTGCCCGGTCACATAAGCGAGAATCGCAAAGCTAGCCGCTGAGATCATAACCGGTCCGATAGCAAGCCCATCAAGCCCGTCGGTAAGGTTGACGGCGTTACTAGCACCGACGATAACAAGAACGCTAAACGGAATATAGAGGATACCTAAGGGAATCGAGACATTCTTTAAAAACGGCACTGCCAGATCACCGGACTCACCGGTAGCATAATAGTGCAGCGTACACACGACAGCCGCTAAAGAAATTTGCCAAAAAAGCTTTTGTTTGCCGGAGACACCTTTAGTGTTTTTTTTCGAGATCTTACTATAATCATCGACAAAGCCTAAAAGACCGTAGCCTGCAAATATGGCAAGGGAGTACCAAAGATATTTATTCTGCCAGTCCATCCACAAAAGACAGGGAAGAAGAACGGCGAAAATGATCAAGCCGCCTCCCATAGTTGGTGTGCCTGCCTTAGAAAAGTGCGATTCCGGGCCATCATCCCGAACAACTTGACCAATCTGGCGTTTTTTTAGTTTTCTTATAAACCAAGGAGAAATGAGAAAGCTGATAAAAAGAGCTGTCAAAAGCCCAATACCAGAGCGAAAAGTGATATAGCGGACAACGTTAAAAAGACCAATATCTTGCGCTAAAGGAACTAGCAAATGGTAAAGCAACGGCTTTCGCTCCTTAAGAAATTAAACGATCGATGACAAGATCAAGTTTTATACTACGCGATCCTTTCACATAAATTAAGTCGGCAAGCTCTGAAAAATCAATGTCTTGTCTCAAAAGATCTTCGACTGTTTGAAAGTGCAACAGGTTTTTCTCTGAAACACCCATTTTTCGGGCGGCAGAAAGAATGTGCTGACTATCTTTACCGACGCCAAAAATCATCTCTGGCCCGACAATTTCAACGCAGTCGCGACCGACAACCTCATGATAGTTTTGGCTTTTTTCGCCGAGTTCAAGCATGTCGCCAAGCACAAGGAGCTTTTTCTTTTGCGGGTAGGCCTTGGCCATGCTTAGAAAGCCGGCGCGCATACTCTGCGGGCTGGCGTTATAGCTATCATCAATGATGATCTGGTTGTCAGCGTTATAAACTTTGTATCGGCCTTTGATGCCGCTAAACTTTTTAAGAGATTCTTTCATGTCTTCTGTATCGACTCCCAGAGCACAAGCAATGGCTAGAGATGCGGCACAATTAATCGGGTAAGATTCGTGGCAGACAGAAAGCTCAAAAGAGTGTGGCTTGCCAAAAACTTGAAAGTCGATTCGTTGTTTTCCCCCGGAAAGCCAAGTGACGTCTTTGATCCTTACATCAGCACCAGATTTGTAGCCAAAGCTCACAATTCTTTTAGCTGTTTTTTGTGCCCCCTCTAAGACTTCCTTTTGATCAAAAAAAGCTACAACAGTGTTATCGCTAAGGCCGTACTGAAAAATTTCGAGTTTTGTTTTAAGAAGGGCTTCTAAGCTGCCAAATTCGCCAAGATGTGACTCTCCTACGTTTAAAAGACAGCTCACGTCGGCTTCGGCTATGTCTGAAAGGAGTCTTATATCGCCCGGGTGACGCGCACCCATTTCGACAATTGAAAATTGGTGGTCTTTACTTGTCTCTAGCAGAGTCAGTGGAACTCCGATTTCATTGTTAAGGTTCGCTCGAGTGGCATGGGTGGAAAACGTGAAGGAAAGCATCTCTTTGAGTATCTCTTTGCAGGTTGTTTTGCCAACCGAGCCTGTTAGAGAAATGAACTTAGTCTTGTTTAAAGATCTTCGGTGACCGCGAGCGATGAGCTGCAGAGCTTTAAGGCTGTCTTTTACGACAATATGGGGGAGCTTTTCGAGGGACTTTCGAGTCTTTTCACAGATAACCCCACCAGCTCCTTTGTCTAGGGCGTTCTCGATAAAATCATGACCGTCAAAAGCATCGCCCTTTAGGGCCAAAAACCATTGCCCCCTTCTTATAGTACGGCTATCAGTGGTAAGCTCTGTGGGAACTGGCGGTGGTTTTTGACAGCTTTGTGAGGATAGGTACTGGTCACCAAGCCAGAGCTTTATTGCTTGCCAAGAAGACTCTCTAGTCATCTATTTTCCTTTCAGAAAGTGCTCGACGTGCCTCTTGTCTATCATCAAAAAAGTGGGTTTTTTCTCCAATGATTTGGTAGGTTTCGTGGCCTTTTCCAGCGATTAAAACAAGATCCGAATCAGCAGCGTTTTTTATGGCGTAATTTATCGCCTCTTTTCTGTCGGGTATTGTTAAGGGGGATTTTTTAACTCCAAACCCCATCAATATTTCATCAATAATTTTCAAGGGGTCCTCCCCTCTTGGGTTATCAGATGTGACGATGATTTTATCTGCATAATTTTCTGCGATCTTGGCCATAAGGGGTCTTTTACCTTTATCCCGGTCTCCACCGCAGCCAAAAATAAGCCATAGCTTTTGATCACCAGACTTAAAGGAGCTATTCTTGCGTATTTGATCGAGACACTTTTCTAAAGCGTCGGGGGTGTGAGAATAATCGACGTAAACTTCTGGAAGGCCTCTCTCAGACTCAACCCGTTCCATTCTTCCTGGAACCTGCTCAATGCTACCCCAAAGATGGTGGTCAAAAGACCTACCTGTCAGTTTGGTAAAAAGAAGAAGAGAGAGAGCGAAGTTTTCAATGCGGTAGTCTTCTATAAAACGGACGCTTCCTCTTGCTTTTATTTCACCTTCAAGAGTCAACTCAGCTGTACCGGTACCTTTTTCTTTTATACTTAAATCGAGGGTTTTTGTAGAACGACTTGGATGTTTATGAGAGTTTTTAAAACCATAAATAATAGTGTTTTTATCTTTAAGCTCGTCTAATAGGCTTTCAGCAAGGTGGTTTTCTAAGATCGTTTTGCTGATAGCGACAGTTGCTCTCTTATCTGTCAAGTATTTTAAAAAACTCAGTTTGGCGATAAAGTAGTCTTTCATCGAGTTATGAAAATCAAGGTGGTCTCTTGAAAAACTTGTAAAACCTGCCGCGCTAAAGTGAAGTCCAGCTAACTTTTTTTGTGTGACGCTGTGAGAAGAAACTTCCATCATGACGTAGCGTACACCGCTCTTTTGGGCCTCGGAAAGCCAATAATAAAGAAGTGGAGGGTCAGGAGTGGTATGGGAGCTTTCATAAAGTTTGCCGTTGAGCTCAATTCCAAGGGTACCCATTGCCAGATATTTAAGTCCGCAAACTTTAAACATTGATTTTAAGAGGAATAAGCTACTTGTTTTACCGTTTGTACCGGTTATCCCGATCAGTTGGAGATTTTTTTCGGGATGGCTGTAGGCCTTTGCGCATAAATAAGCCCACGCTTCTCGACCGCAGCTCACTTCAATAAAAGAAATGTCATCATCACTTGGGAGTTTTGACTTATCCTCTACGATAAAAAGTACCGGCTTATTTTTTAGAGCTTTTTCGATAAAGTTGTGCCCGTCAGAGTGAGCCCCCTTATAAGCTAAAAATAAATCTCCTCCACCAAGCTTTCTTGAGTCGGTGACAAGCTTTCTTTTCTCTGTACTCAAAAGAAGTGTGTTGGATATTTTTTTAGCGGTGACAAGATGAGATGCGCAGAGTGTCGATAAAACCTCTTTACAGGTTAGCTTTGGGAAGGGAATCTCTTTTAGGGTCAACTTTCAGTCCAATCGTTTGTGTCTCAATTTTGTCTGGAGAAACATTGAGATAACGGAGCGTCTTATCAACTATTTCTCTAAAAACGGGGGCTGCCCAAATACCACCATAGTAGGGCTTTTCTTTCGGTTCATCAACGACGACGTATACGACAATATGGGGATCTTTGGTTGGAGAAAAACCGGCGAATGATGCGATGCGTTTGTGATCTGAATAAGCCTTGGTTTTCGGATCGACTTTTTCTGCTGTGCCTGTTTTGCCAGCAGTGCTAAAAAACTCGCTTTGGGCTTTTGTTGCGGTGCCGCTTTCAACCGTTTCCGTCAAGATTTTTCGCATGATCTTTGCTGTTTCTGGGGTGATGACTCGCCGCGGAGCTTCTGAGGTGTTTTGTGAGATGATTTTTTCATCACTGCTTTCGACCCTGTCGACAACATAAGGTCTGATCAGTTTGCCTCCATTAGCAAACACTGAGTAAGCTCTTATGATCTCAAGGCCAGTGACAAGGTGACCCTGTCCGAAAGAAATGTTGGCAAATCGAATCGGTCGCCAATGTCTCCAGTCAGATATGCGCCCGTGATTTTGACCGGGAAGATTAAGTGAAAAACCCCGATCAGCGATTCCAAAGTCAATAAAGGTGCGAAAAAGCTGTTCCGCTCCGATCCTTTTTGCAATTTTAAACGTACAGATATTACTTGATTCACTAATCACTCCAGAAGTTGTGAGAAATTCTTTCGGGTGATCGTCTCTGATAAAGTTTCTTTTCCCCACCTTATAAACACCATTTTTTTCACAGTTGTGGATCTCATTGACGCTGGTCATTTGCGAATCAAGAGCTCTTGCTATAACCATAGGCTTCATCACAGACCCTGGTTCAAACACATTTGCAATAGCAAAATGTTTGGTATTTTTGATATTAATATTGCGGTAGTTGGGATCAAATGTCGGGTAGTTTGCACTAGCTAATATACGGCCTGTGTGAGGGTCTGCAACCAGAGCAAATCCAGACGAGGCACGGCCTTTTTTAATCCACTTATAGAGAGCTTCTTCAGCGATTTCTTGTATGGCACGGTCGATCGTTAAAACGATATTGTGACCGGGGCTTTCGGGGGTCGCCTTTTTAGGGTTTGTGAAAATGGGAAGCCCCCTGGCATCTCTACTTAAGGTGGCTTCTGTGTTATGTCCGGTTAACTCTTTATTATAACGTGCTTCTAAGCCAAATAGACCCTTGTTATCAAGGCCTACGTAGCCTATGAGGTTTGATGCTATCGAACCGCCTGGATAAAAACGACCAGGTTCAAGAATTTCAAAGAGACCTTTTATTTCTAGATTTCTGATCGACTGAGCTGTTTTATGGTCAACTTTTCTTTTAAGCCAGGCGAAGTAGCGATTTTTTTTGCTCGTTTGTTTGATTTTTTTCTCACTAACTCTTAGAAGCCGCGCCAGTTTGCGCCTTTGAGAGGGAGAAGGACTAAATACTTTCGGATTAACAGCAAAAGAAGGCGAACGTACACTTATTGCAAGTGGTATTCTTCTATGGTCAAAAATGCTTCCGCGATAGGCGGCTAGTTTGAGTGGTTTTTGATACTGGTGTTTCGCGATTGATTCGAGGTTTTCTTTAGAAGCAGGAAAAAGATGAATCATCACTGCTCTGAAGATAACAATAATAAAAAGAACCGTAAAAAATCCGGATATAATCTGCAATCTAACTGGATTAAGCTCACCCGGTTGGACCCTTGCTTGTCTTTTGTATTTGCGTAGAAAAAACTTCAATGGGCTGCCACTGATCCAATTGGTGATTCTAGTTGATCGTCACTCTCTGCGAAAAGAGAAAGATTTCTTTTTGTCGTTAGCTTTGCAAGCTCCATCTTGAGATTACCTCTTTGTTCTAAGAGTCTTTTTTCTTCTGATTTTAATCGTCCTAACTCATAGCCGACAATCGTTGACTGAATCCTTACGTGAACTTGAAAAAGAGTCGTCATAAGAATTGCGGAAAGACTAAAATAGAAAAAAAGTCTTGGTCTTTTACATTGCCTTAAAAGCATAACTGTTAATCCCCTATTATTTTTTTTCGATAACTCTCAATTTTGCGCTACGAGCTCTTGGGTTGTCGCTAACTTCCTGTTCACTAGGACAAAGTGGAAATGGTTTTATAATTTGCCCGGAGGAGCGATCGCTTGATGCAATTTCTTTTTCAGTGAGTGGGAGACCTTTTAAAATCTCATTTTTTGGACCTCGGCCTGAAAGAGCCTTAAATCTTTGCTTTATGATACGGTCTTCAAGTGAATGAAAACTTATGATCGCCATGCGGCCTTTTTTTTCTAGAACAGAAAATCCACTTTCGATCAATTTTTTGAGCTCACCGAGCTCATCGTTAAGGTAAATCCTCAAGCCTTGGAAAGCCTTTGTGGCAGGATGTTTTTTGCTTTTTTTCGAATAAAAAATTGCACCTTTTATGATTTCAGCTAGTTCTGTTGTTGTTTTGATCGGTTTCTCGGCTCTTTTCGCTACGATCGCTCTTGCGATAAACCTTGCTTTAGGCTCTTCTCCATAAGTAAAGAAGATATCGCTAAGTTCTTCTTCACTTAAATGGTTTACAATCGTTTCAGCCGTGTCTTTTGCGTTATCAGAATCCATTCGCATATGAAGAGGCGCTTCTTTCATGAAAGAAAAACCTCTTGTTTTTGAGTCAAGCTGAGGACTAGAAACGCCAAGATCAGCAGCAATGGCAGAGATATGATCAATCGAATGATCTTTTAAACTTTCTGCAATAGATGAAAAAGCGGCGTTTATCACAATAAGTCTCTTATCTTTAATAGCAGCGGAAAATCTTTCGTTAAGTTTTGAAATGGCCCATGGATCCTGATCAAAAGCAATCACCTTTCCATGGGGGCCAAGCTTTTCGAGCATGACTTCCGTATGACCCCCCCACCCGGCCGTGCAGTCGACAGCGGTCTGGCCAGCTGAGAGGTTTAAACTTTCGACAAGCTCGTATTTTAGAACACTAATGTGTTTGTGGACTTTCCATTCTTCTGACATTGGCTACAAACTGATCCCAAGATCGCCCATTGAACTAGCGAGGTTAGTGATGTTGTCTGAAAGAGAATCAAGAGTTCTCTCCCAACGATCTTTGGACCATATTTCAAATTTAGTTAAATTACCAACTATCACTGATTCCCTTGATATCCCAGCAAACTGTCTAAGGTTTTGCGGAATCAGAATTCTTCCCGCTTTATCAATAGGACACTCGACTGCTCCAGCAATAAAGTATCTCTGAAAGGCGACGACCTTTGGGTCAAACTGCGGCAGAGCTGCCAATTTTTCTTCAAGTTTCTGCCACTTTTCAAGATCATAGGCGACAAGGCATTGATCAAAGTTTGTAATGATAAGTGTGGCGGGCTCGCTATCTTTTTGAAGAAGCTTGCGAAAGGCTGCCGGTATCGCTAGGCGACCTTTGTCATCAAGATTGTGATCAAAGCTTCCTCTAAACAACTTCTTGAACCTTTTTCCGCGATGAAGAATTTTCGTTTGGATCAGTGTTTTTTTGGGGGTCTGTCAGATTGGGAAAGGCTTCCCCTTTGTCCCACTTTCCCCCACCTGCTAATTCAATGATAGCGGTTATATTCTTTAACGGTCAATGAAGCCGGTTTTTTTGATGCGGTAAAATTGCAAGAAAAGAAACTTTATCAAAGCTTTTCAAAGGTCAGATATAGGAAGATTTTTGAGGGGGGAAAATGGCATAAAGAAAGCCCGGCAAAAGTTTTACCGTATGATGAAAACCTACACGGGCCTGACAAGACTCCTGTCTTACAACCTTGAAAACAAGGCTATTACTATGGGCGAAGGTTTTGGTTTTGTGACGAGGTAAGTCCTGCCTACTCTCTCGTGATCACTCCTACTCACACCTCCTCATCACACTTCGTCACAGAAAAATCATCGTATATACAATCCGTTAAAGGAAAAGCCTGCCTCTTGAGAGAGGAGGATAAAGGGCGATTTAATAGTTAATGGAGACGTCTGCCCAGGTCGATTGACTTTGGTAGACAATGATTTATTTCGTTCACTATTGAAGGAGGAATTATGAGAGTTTGGTTCCATCGCCACCTCGGCATGGTCTTTCTCGTATTCTTTCTCTCTCTCGGACTTGTCAACTGTGCTTCAGATCAAGAGTCTCAACAAGGGCTTGAAGAACTCGAGCAAGGACAGCAAGGCCAAGCGGGAGATGAAGAGTATTCCGAGGAAGATTATGAGGAGAATGGCGAGTATGCTAACCAAGAAGGCTACGAGTACGGCAACCAAGAAGGAGGAAACCTAGCAGAGTTTGGCAATCAAGGTTATGAAAATAACGCCTTGGCCAACAACGGTGGAAACCTGATGGGCAATGAGGGCAACCTCGCAATGAATGACGGGGCGGCAAATGTTGAAGCCAACATGGGTGCCAACGGCGCTGGAGAAATGATTCCAGTGGATGACGGTGCTGGTGTGGTAGCAGACGTTGCTGGCGGAGCAGGAGTGATTGAAGGCATCAACCCTCCAGGGACTTCTCCAACAGCCGGGACTTATGTCGGCGGTATGGCGGGTGTTTCTGCAGGACCAGGTCTTCCTGAAATCGGCTCAAAAATGCCTTACATCGTTCAGGCTGGTGAAACCCTAGGAATGATCGCTGCAAAAATTTACGGTGTTCAATCTAAATGGCGTGACATCTCTAAACTAACAGGGCTTGTCAATCCTAACAGAATCTACCCAGGCGATTTAGTTTATTACCAACTTACAGACGAAGCAGTCGCATTTGCTTCAAGTTATGAGAATGCAACCAGAGGCGAAATTACAGTTAACGCTGGCGACACCCTAGCATCTGTTGCAAGACAAATTTATGGTACAAACGCAAAGTGGAAAGAGTTATGGAGACATAACGATCAAATCAATAACCCAGACGTTTTGACAGCCGGCCAAGTCGTTTACTACGTAGCTGCTGGTGCCCTTGCATCGAACGACAAAGTTGAAAAGAGCGCTTCAGAGCTTTCAGTGGAAGTTGCTTCCTTAGATCTTAGAGAAGATCTTACAACAAGTCTTGATGGTAAGATTTACAAAACGCATTTAAACATAAATAAAACAGCTGACTTAATGAAAGCTATCGTCCGCGCTTAATGCTGCAGGACAAATGTGAGTCAAAAAACATATTCATTTCTTACAGAAAAACGTTGTTTTTAGACTTTAAAAAAATTTACAGATAGATTTGAAGACATATATTTTGAAACATATTTAGAATCAAGTAAGCAGAAATTGAAACCGTCAACATGCAGACTAGAGATTAAAAGATAGCCTTAGATCAATAGAACGCGCATTTGACAAAGACTGATCAACTGATCACAAAGATTAGCAAGTAGATGGATTCAACGCTTATTAGATAATCGACTAAGATGTTACCCTGACCACACAGATAGATCTCCCCTTGTAAACAAAGATGAAAAATTCCCTTGAACATTCATAGCCTTTTGCTTTGCGATTATGCGAATGCTTAGCCATTTGGCCTATACAGTATCTATGCCTATACACTGTTGATCAATTTTTTAAGGGGTTTATACATGTCTATGATAAGGCGACTGATTGATCTTCACACCTGATCAGATAGTCAAGAATAGGCTTATCTAAAGTGGCATGAGGAAGAATAAGACTATGTTTGATCGTCATCGGTCTTTCAAAATGATGATCACCGAAGACAAATGAGAAGTCTGAAATTGTTACCGGGTGATCACTTTCCAGGTTGCCCGATAATAAGGCTGGACCGTGTAAATTTATCTCTCCAAGCCTGAAGGTCTCCCCTTTAGCGATAAGTTGAAAAGGTCTATTAAGCTTTTTATGAATCGTCTTTATTTCAAATGAATCATGTTTTGAAGGTAGATCGTTCGACCGTAGGATCCAATCTTTATGAGCAGAAAAATAGTCAGACGGTGTGCCTAGATCGTACCAAAGACATTTCTCGACTACGCCGCAAACCATCTCACCTTGAGCGATTAAATCTTGGTAGATTGGAATAATTTCGCAGGTCTGGTTTTTGGGAATCATTGAAACAAGCTTATCTGAGATCATTTGAATCCCACAAAACCCGTGGGCTGTCGCGCCCCTGACGTGTGGATCTTCTTCAGAAATAGCGATCACCCTACCCTCTTTTAGCCAGATGGCACGCTTGCCTTCAAGGGGCCTTTGAAGAAGAGCGAGGGTGGCAAACGGTTTTTTTTGTTGGTGTACTGAAAGAAGTTTTTTTATCGGGAAATCACTAAGTATGTCACCGTTATAAGCAAGAAGCTCTTGGTTTTGGCGCCAATCTTTCAAATGGCTATAAACACCAGCGCTTCCTAAGACTTGATCTTTTTCGTGGGAAAAATACAGCTTTTGTTGCCAAGGGTTTTTTTCGACCACCGCTTTAATCTTCTCAGCAAGGTAATGGCCGTTAATTGCGATATCTTTATAACCGAGTTTATTGAGTTGCCAAAGTATAATTGAGAGAAGATCTACCCCACAAAAAGGCAGCAGAGGCTTGGGGATACTCTTTGTCAAAGGGCGTAGTCTCGTGCCGAAACCAGCTGCCAGAACGACAGCTTTCTTTTGGTCTTCAGCCATAAGGGCGCTCACCAAGCATTTTAATGAGTTTTTCAGGTATGTCTTTTGACAAAAAGGGCCATCTTACATCAAAAATATCAGTTTCTTTTAATGTCTTTAATGCCGGTTCTACGTAGCGGAGATAGTCGCCTCTATTCTTACTAACGGTAAGATAGCCAAAACTACCAATGGCTTTAAGTTGACGATGAAGAAGGGTGACTGGCCAAGTTGCATCAAGCTCGTCACGACTAACGAGTCTAGTGTCGGTCAAGCTTGTGAGACCCCTTTCTAAAAGCTCTATTCTTTGCTGAGAGGAAAAAGGTACGTAGGAATCAAAACAAAGCGATACAAGATCATAAGCTGGCGGACCGAGCCTTGCGTCTTGAAAATCAAGGACGGCAAGGTGACCATTTTGAACCATCAGGTTTCTTGAATGAAAATCTCTATGGACGAAATATTGGGCATGCGATCCTAAAAAACTACTTAGCGAGGCGACATCTTCGTTGAACTTTTTTGCTTCTGAAGGAGAAAATGTCCAGCCAGCAACAGCCTCTAAAAATTCTTCTTTAAAAAAATCGAGCTCCCATTTAAGCCTTTCCGTGTCAAAGGCGCGGTCACACCATATACAGTTTTCTTCAGGGGGTAGCCTGAGAAATTTGGCTAAAATACCAAATGCACTGTCATAGCGTTTTTTAATTTCGTCGCTTAGCGGAGCTTTCTGCTGATCACGGACAAGTTTTTCTAACATCGTGTCACCATAGTCTTCGATGACAATTGCGGCATAGTCTTCAAGCACGACTTTTGGCGTTGGAATGATAATCTTATGCTTTTCAAGAAGAGAGGCGATTTCGATCCAATGATATCGACCCTCTTTGAGGGCTTCGGCATCGATTCCTGACAGCTGCATAAGAACGTAGGATTTAGAACTGCCGTCCATTCGGATGCGGTAATAACAGCGGTCCGAGCCGTCGCCAGCAAGCCAAGTCGTATGAACATGACCGACCCCCAGGGCATCGGACAGAATTGATGGAGGCGGTGGTGGCAAGGCACCTTTTCTTTTGTTTGCGATCATTGAATCTTCCACCTCAGGTAGTGAAGCGGACCGAGAGGATTCTTTTTGCTTCTCAATATTAGACAATAACAAATTCAATTTCTGGTCCTAAATTTATTTGAAGATTATTTTCTTTAGGGTAATAAATTTCACCATCAAGTGTATAGGGCGAAGGTTCTTTTGTTTTTAATTTTAGCTTTTGGCAATGAAGCATAAGCTTGGCACTGGATTGTTTTGCTGCATTAAAGATGACCTCAAAGGGGGCTCGCCACCATGCATCCTTGGCTTTCATCAAAAAGCTTATACAGTCAAAACCGTCGTTTTTTTGTCGATTACCAAAGAAAATCGGTGGACCCAGAGGCATCTTTTCAATGGTTGCACAAAGTACCGAGGTCGACTCGTGGTTGACAGTCTTACCATCATCTGCCGTCAGGCTGACAGGTTCCGTTCTTACGATGCTATTGTAAAAACTTTTGCCAATAAAACGTGAAAAAGCTAGACGGCAGAGCATAAAAAAAGAACCTAAGCTATTGGTTTTATTCTTATAGAAAGCCTCCAAAAACCTAACACTAGTACCGTTTGCAAATAAAAAGCCATAATTACCTTCCACCTCGATCGATCTTAACTTTATACATTGGCCGAAGTTACTGGTCGATTGTTCCTCCATGAGCCTAAAGAGAATCTTCTCAGGGGAGCCCTTGATGCCTAAATTAGAGGCGAGAACATTGATGGTACCACCGCGCAGAAGAGCCACCATTGGAAGCTTGTCTTGCCCGTAGGTTTCGATAAAAGCGGTGAGCGTCCGGCTTATTGTTCCATCGCCACCGTTGATGGCCAAGATTGCGATCTTTCTTTTATGAAAAGTCTCAGCGACTCTTTTTAAGTCCTCTAAACTATTGGTGATTTCTACGTGCCCACGTTCACCTGCAATGTAGCCGAGGAGCTGTTGTCTTCTTGGATTTCGCTTATTTAACTTGGAGTGTGGATTTGTTATGATTCCAATTCCAGCCATTTTTGGCCCTTTTTTAGTTAAAGTTGACAAAGGATCGTAAACGTTTGGCCAAACTTCCTGTTCCAGTCGGCAGCAAGTCAGTTGCAAAAGTCTCACCACTGCAGCTTTACTTGCAAGAAATCGCCAAATATCCGCTTCTAGAGCCTGAAGAAGAGCTTGAACTTGCTAAAAAGCATCATGAATCAGGCGATGTAGAAGCCGCTCACCGTCTTATCACTGCTAATTTAAGGCTGGTGGTGAAAATTGCCAACGATTTTCATCGAGCCCAGGTGGGACTGCTTGATCTTGTCCAAGAGGGTAACTACGGTCTCATGCAAGCAGTGAAGCGCTTTAACCCATACAAAGGCGTGAAGTTATCAAGCTATGCAGCTTGGTGGATCCGTGCTTACATCCTTAAATATCTCATGGACAACAATAGTCAGGTCAAGATCGCAACAACAGCCGCTCAGAGGAAACTCTACTACAATCTTCAAAAAGAAACGGAGAAGCTTTTAAGAGAATACGAGACGGCTGATCCAAAGCTCATTGCAGCAAATTTAAACGTTTCTGAAAAAGATGTTCTCGAGATGCAAAAAAGACTTGCCTCTAAAGATGTCTCCCTTGATGCGCCGCTATCATCAGACGATTCCGGAATCAGTCGTGGTGAACTTTTAATGGATGAGGAAGAGCCTTCCATTGAAGATTATTTAGCCGACAAACAGGTGAAGACGATTTTCTCTCAGTTTGTAGATGAGTTTAGAAACAGTCTTAAAGGAAGAGATTTAGAGATATTTGATCAAAGAGTCCTGGCGGAAGATCCGAAAACCCTCCAGCAGATCGGTGATATCTACGGAATTAGTCGAGAAAGAGCTCGCCAAATCGAAGCGCGCATTATCAAAAAGCTGAAAGTTTTCGTCGAGGAAAAAGGTACCCTAGAAGTCTAGTTCCAGTCGCCACTCATCAGGTTCTCTTTTATCTTTGAAAGCTTGCTGAGAGTCTTTTGTTTTCTTTCTTGTTTTTGTTCAAAAAGACCGACCGGTCGCGCCTGTTTTTTTGATGCTTCATTAAGCCCATCGTCTGGCATCTCCTTTAAAAACCGAGAAGGTTTTCTGATGTCTCTTTGAAAACCAGTCTGTCTAAAATGCGCGTAGGAAAGATGAAGCCGGGTCTTTGCTCTTGTTAGTCCGACATAAAATAATCGTCTCTCTTCATCGATCGCCTGCGGACTGTGGGTGCTGTTCTTATGCGGCAGAAGCTCTTCCTCAAGACCCACCAAAAAGACAACGGGAAACTCAAGGCCTTTGGCGGCGTGGATAGTCATTAGGGAAATAAAGTTTTTGGGGCCTTTGTCGTTTTCTCCACCTGGAGCATCGTTCATCGTCAGTCTGTCGATTAGTGGAAGACAATCGAGGCTGCCCTCGCTAGCCTCGTCTTCAGCGGTTTTCTTGAGCCAGCCAGGTAGGCTTTTTAAGTTTTCTATCTTTTGTTGTCTGGCGAGTGGATTGAGACCGAGAGATTTGATGTGAGAGACAAGTTTGAATTCATCGATGATATCCTGGCCAAGCTTTTCAAGATCCTCTGGATTTGTCAGAGATCGATCCGAAAGCCTAGCCACTGTCGTGGAGAACTCTGCAAGCCCCTTGTTGTGCCGGCCGAGAATTTCTTTTAGATCCTCTTTTCTGATGACATCAAAGGGCGACATCTCGGTTGCCTTGGCATACTCATCTATTTGTTCCTGGGTTCTCAGCCCGACCCCTCTGGTGGGCGTGTTGATGATGCGCCACAAAGCGAGGTGGTCGTGGGGATTGGTGATCAGGCGCAGGTAAGAAAGAAAGTCTTTGACCTCTTTTCTCTCAAAAAAGCTTTGTCCGCCAAATGTTTTGTATGGAAGAGAACACTCTCTCATGGCCATTTCGATGAGTTTCGCCTGGGCGTTTGCGCGGTAAAGAATTGCCAGTTCGTTTGCCCTATATCCAGCCCCCAAAGCTTCGATACATTTACCAGCAACCCACCGTGCCTCTTCTACAGCGTCTTCAAGGCCGGCCACGGTGATGGGCGTTTTATCGTCTGTGGCGGACCATAGAGTCTTGTCCATTCTTTTTTTGTTGTGTTTGATAACGGTGTTGGCCGCATTAAGGATAATGTTGGTACAGCGGTAATTTTGTTCGAGTTTTATAACATTAGTGTTGTCGAAAGTGTTCTTAAACGACTCGAGGGTTTCATACATCGCCCCTCTCCAGCTGTATATTGACTGATCATCATCTCCAACCACACAGATATTTCCTTTAGGCGCGGCGAGATGCTCTAAAATAGCAAATTGGGCATAGTTAGTGTCTTGAAATTCATCAACAAGAAGGTGTTGAAATCTTTCTTGCAGGCTTTTTTTGACCTCATCATTCTTTTCGAGGAGTTTAACAACTTTGAAAATACAGTCATCAAAGTCGATGGCGCGGTTTAATTTAAGCTGCCTTTCATAAAGGGCGTAAACCTCTGACAAAACGGTTGTATCGGAAAGATCTCCCTGCGGTGGTCGTTTGCCATTAACAAGCTCTTCTGGTGTGATGAGCCAATTTTTACAGATACCTATCCGGTAATGAAGGTCTTCAGCTCGGTAGAGGCCTGACCATGCCTTTTCTTCAAGAACCCTTCTGACAAGGTCGAGTTGGTCAGAGGTTCCAACGAGACTGAAGCGGTCAGCAAGGCCAGCCTCTTTTGTTTTTGTGCGTAAAATATTGAGACAAAAATTATGAAAGGTGCCGATAGAAAGCTGTCTCGCCTGGCTTTTGCCAATAAGAGCCGAAAGGCGCTCTTTCATCTCTCGGGCAGCCTTATTGGTGAAGGTCATTGCTGCAATATGGTAAGGCTCGACCCCACAGCTAATCATATAGGCAATTCTTTGGGTGACCACTCGGGTTTTACCAGTGCCGGCCCCGGCAAGAATCATAGCCGCCCCGTGAAAGTTTGTAACCGCTTCTTTTTGTTGGGGGTTTAGCTCGTCCATGGGGCCCTCTTTAGTCGTAAGTGGAAGTCATGCTACCATGGCTCAAAGGTAGACTCGATACAAATGAGGCAAGATCGTGGACTTTCATATCATGACTTTGGTGATCGCCACAGTTCTGGTCAGAATGGCAGAACATCACCGACACAAAAAAAACTACCCCTTTCTTAAGGCTTACGGGGGGCGGGAAAAAAACGTTAAACTTATGAGGTTTTACTATTTCGTCAACTCAACTCTTTTGCCGGCGGCTCTTGTGGAAGGCTACTTTTTAAGAGATCTAGTGCCGAGCTCTTTCGCCATTTTTGCGTCAATCCTGGTGATTTTGATGGTTGCTATGCGGAGCTGGGCGATCGTGTCTCTAGGAGGTTACTGGTCGATGGCCCTTATCCATAGCCCTTATTGGGATCGCGTCGAAAAGGGACCTTACAAGTTCATCAATCATCCTGAATACTTTAGTCGGCTCGTCGAAGGGCTTCTCATAGCTGCGATTTTCTCATCCTGGCTGAGTGGATTAGGTTTTTTGATCATCACAATCGTCATACTGAGCAAGATAACCAGACTAGAAAAAGAGCAAATGTTAGAGATACCCCAGCGAGCCACTTGATTCTAGGACAAGACTCAGCTACTTTTGCGGCCTAACTAGAAAGGACGCAAGATGGAATTTTTCTCTCTCATAGACACAGCTTACGGCCAGGCGGCAGAAGCATCAAAACAGGTATCGTTTGTCGATATGCTCATCCTCCCACTTGGTTTTCTTGTCATTATGTATTTCTTTATTATTCGCCCTCAGGCCAAAAAGGCTAAAGATCATGCTAGCTTGTTGACAAACCTTAAGGTTGGCGACGAAGTTGTCACTAGTGGTGGCATCATAGGGCGTGTAAAATCGATAGCTGAAGGATTTGTAACTATAGACGTCGGTGGCAGTGCCTCTTTAAAGGTGGTCAAACAAAACGTAGCAGGCTACTCGAAACCACAGGCACAAAAAGCGGTCAAAGCAAAAGCTGAAACGGCCAAATCTTAGTTAGTGCTCATGTCAGTTGGGTGATCCTTCTTTCTAGTATAGATATCGAGGGTCGATTCAATTGTCATGGAGGTTGGTTTGAAAAGCTTTTCTTTGCTGGGCGTTGCCTCGGCTGTCCTGTCAGTCTCTTCTCTTGCTCTTTCTGTGACAAACGAAAAGGGAAGACTCCCTAATGAATATGAGACCACTGTCGGCCCCAATCTTGGCATGGCCGGTGGGGGAATGGCTGCCGTCAGTGGCATTTCTTCGGTGAAGCTAAACCCTGCAATGCTGCCACTTGAAAAACACTACCGGGTGTCTGCGGCCTACAATTGGCCGACTTTTGGCAGAGAGTTTTACCAAGCTGGGGTTATGGATTCAACGACCTCTTCCATTGCAGCGGGGCTTTCTTACACCGGGGCAGAAAGAGATTACGAAAGTCCCTTTGACATCAACGATCAATCCCTCTCAGACACAGAAGAGGAATTTTTCAACCGGCGTTACGATAGTCCCATCAAAAAAAGAGTCACAGTCGGGTTTGCGCAGGCATTTACAAAAATTTCTCTCGGCGTCTCAGGTCAACTCGTGGAAGCCTACGATGTCGCCAATAAACAAGCGGAAAAGCTAACCACTGGATACACTCTCGGATTTGGTGCTGCAGGGCTTTTAACGCCTCAATTAAGGGTGGCTGTCTCCGCTGAAAACCTTGCCAATGACCGCATCAAAGATTACGCTCCGCGCACTTACAGAGCTGGCGTGGCATATCTGATCAATAAATACTTTAGCGCTCACCTTGACTACCGCGACAGAGAGAGGATCTTTCAGGAATCTACCGTCTCTGGGCCTTTAGACCCGACTAGACCTCCAGAAAAAGAGGTTACTCTTAAATCCGAAAAAATGGCCATCGCTTCTCTTATGACGACAATTTATGATGTACTAAGACTTTACGGCGGTTATGGACATGGAGTAGATGAGTTTGAAAGGCGTTCTGTTTCAGGTGGCGTGTCGCTGGTAAACAATAAGTTTAGCCTTGGTTATCTCGTTTCAAGGCCTTACCTGAGCGATAAAAAAATTCAACAGGCGATAAACTTCGGCGTCGATATCTCAATGTGAGGGCAAATTGATCTTTGACCAGTTACCAAACGGACTCAAATTAGCCATTAAAGAAAACCACTTTGCCAAAGCGGTGTCTCTTCAGTGCTGGGTGGGCGTCGGTTCTCTAGACGAGACCCCTGAGCAAAGGGGGATGGCGCATGTCATCGAACATATGCTTTTTAAAGGTACCGAAAAAAGAGCTGCCGGTGAAATGGGAAGAATTGTCGAAGCCTGTGGCGGTGATATGAATGCCTACACGACCTTCGATAGAACCGTCTATCACATGTCTCTTGCAAGTGAGTTTTCAGATCTTGGGGTAGAGCTGCTTGGAGATGCTCTTTTCCACTCAAATTTTGATGAAGAGGAGCTTTCAAGAGAAATCGAGGTGATTTTGGAAGAGATTCGCCATGCTCACGACGATCCCGCTATTAAAGTGGGAAGGAAGGTGTTTGAAAACTTCTACAGGGGTAGTGAAGCCGAAAGGCCAGTGATTGGCTTTGAGGAGATTGTTAAAAGTTTTAACCAGCAGAAATTGATTGATTTTTTTAAGAATTGGTACGTTCCCAATAACATGCACTTTGTTGCGGTCGGGGATTTCTCAAGCGACAAAATAATTGAAACCATTGAAAAGCATTTTGGTCAGGAGCCGCAGCAGACTTTGCCGAAAAGAATGCCCTTGCCAACACACTCTCTGGACAGTGAGTCTAGAGCTATCCTTTTGAAAGACGACTACCAGTTGCCGCGCATAGAAGTCATCTTTCCAGCGTCGCGTCTAGAAGATTTTGATACGGCGAGTCTAGATGTTGCAAGCTTTGTTTTGGGGTCAGGCGAAGCTGCAAGGCTTGTGCAGAGGTTGAGGAATGAAAAAGCAGTTGTCGCTGCAGTTAATTCTTCTGTTTACACGCCGGCATTCCCAGGAATCTTTTCTGTGACTGCCAGAGCTACGGAAAAAGAGCTATTGCGGGCGGTCTCTGGTATTGCTTGCGAGCTCAAAAAAATCATTGGCAGTGAGCCTGTTTCAGAGGAAGAGCTAAAAAGAGCCCAAACTAACCTCAGAGCAGACCGTGTCTACCGCGATGAAACGGTTGAAGGTCAGGCAAGAAGCCTAGGCTTTGGCATCCAGACATCCCATCAGATTTACTTCGATGATGTCTACCAAACAATAGTAGATAAGCTTACACCAGAGGTGGTTAGCTCCCAGTTAAGAAAGTGGCTCGATCCTAGCAAAGCTCTTGTCGTTGCTTTAGTCAACGAAAACAGCGAGCTCAAACAACAAGACCTTAAGGATGCGTTTGATCGCAACTTTTCGTGGTCATCCGATGAAAACTCCTCCCTTAAAAAGCAATATGCTCCTCGGTCGACTAAAGAAACCATAAAGTCGCAAGACATCCAGGTCACTGAGCTTAAACCTGGGATCAAGTTTATCTACAAGCAAAATACCGATGGCGAGCTCTTTAGCCTGTGTGCGGCCACTGCTGGGGGGCAAAGAGCAGAGAGTCAAAAAACAAGCGGGCTCTATCATCTGCTCGCTTCTTTATCAGCAACTGCCACGAGCGAGCACGATAACCAGTCTTTTGCTGAACTTATCGAAAGTACCGGTGGGGGTCTCAGCGGGTTTTCTGGAAAAGATAGCTTTGGCTTCAACCTAAGTTGTCTCAGCCAAGATATGGAAACTTTCATAGGTCTTTTCTCGGAAGCTCTTCTTGATCCGGTATATACAGAAGATCAGTGGCAAGCGTCTTTGAGAGAAAGTTTAGAAACTTTGAACGCTCAGAAGGATTCAGCGGCCTCGATATGTGTACGGGAGTTTCAAAAAGCTCTCTACGGCGAACACCCCTATTCAGCATCATTATTCGGCAGTGTTGATAGTCTCAATAGCTTCAAAAAAGATGAAATGACTCGACTTTATAAAGATTTTAGAGATTCTGGTGAATGGATCATCTCAGCTGTCGGACCTCAGTCTTTCGAAGATGTCGCAGACCTTTTAAAAACGACTCTGCAGGAGTTTCAACCCAGCTCTAAAAAAAGACACTTCAAGTATGAAGAGAGCCGCTACGTCATCCCCAAAGAAGAGATTTTTCTTAAAAAAGACAGAGAGCAGCTTCATATCGTTCTGGGATTTAATGGGATGAGCTGGGTCGATGAAGATCGCTACAGTCTTGATGTTTTAATCAATATCCTGGCAGGTCATGGCGGCCGGATGTTTTACGAGTTGAGAGAAAAGATGGGGATCGCCTACACAGTGACCCCTCTGATGGCCTATGGTTGTGACCCAGGTTTTATCGGATCCTATCTGGCCTGTAGCCCTGACAAAAAACAAAAAGCTCTTACGGCAATGAAAGCAGAGTTTGAAAAGTTGACAGAAACTTTGGTTTCACCAGAAGAGCTTGCGCGCGCAAAAAAATACATTGTTGGCAATCATGAGATGAGCCTTCAAAAGACCGATAGCCAGTCAGCGACAATGGCTCTTATGGAGCTTTATGGTCTTGGGTACAGTGAATTCTTAAACTACCACAAAAAAATTGAGGCGGTATCAGCCGATCAGATTAAAAAAGTAGCATGTCGTATGTTCAAAAATGAAGCGCCATTGGTTGTCTGTGTGGGACCAGAGGCTTAAAATATCAAACAAATTTTTCATTAAAAAATACCGTCAATATGGTATCCTGGGCGGGATTCTATGTCTTTTTGACGCCAATCCTCGTGAGGTTACTAGATGAGTTTAATCGCCAAAACGTTGTCATCATCAATTGGTATGAAATTGATCATGGCTGTGAGTGGTTTTCTTCTGTTTGGATTTTTACTAGGCCACCTTAGTGGCAATCTTTTGATTTATGCGGGGCCGGACGCGCTCAATGCATACGCTAAGTGGCTGCATGATCTTGGAGGCCTCTTGTGGGTCGCGAGGATCGGTCTTCTGGTTGCCATTGCAGCTCACATTCTCACGGCCATAAAGCTCAGTGCGATCAACCGGTCTTCAACCCCTCAGAAATACGAAGTGAAAAAAAGCACAAAAGCGACCTTTGCTTCAAGAACGATGATGATGACCGGACTGATTGTTTTGTTTTTTATTCTCTACCATCTTGCGCATTACACTTTCAGGTGGCTCAATCCAGAATTTGAAGCGTTGGACAAATTTGATGTCTACAGCATGGTCGTACTTGGCTTTAAGAATCCACTCGCCAGTCTCTTTTATATTGTTGGTGTTGGTCTTCTTTGTTTCCATCTTTCCCATGGTGTTTCGAGTCTCTTTCAAACATTGGGGATCAATCACCCTAAATATAACCCACTGATTAGAATCCTAGGACCAGCATTTGGGATCATATTAGCAATTGGTTACTTGTCGATTCCTGTGTCTGTATTAACCGGCCTAGTGGGCAACTAACGTTAAAGAGGATGTGCTATGAATCTAGATTCTAAAATACCAAGCGGTCCCC
>CAZBDM010000001.1:0-4815 GCA_964490675.1 uncultured Oligoflexales bacterium | reverse complement strand
TCATCATTGTTGGATCAGGCTTGGCCGGTGCTTCGGCGGCAGCGACTCTCGGGGAGCTTGGTTATAATGTTTCATGCTTTTGCTATCAAGACAGCCCGAGAAGAGCTCACAGCATTGCCGCACAAGGCGGCATCAACGCTGCTAAGAACTATCAAGGTGATAATGATAGTATTTACCGGCTTTTTTATGACACCGTCAAAGGGGGAGATTTTCGATCAAGAGAAGCGAATGTTTACCGGTTGGCTGAGGTCTCGAATAATATCATTGACCAAGCGGTTGCCCAGGGAGTTCCTTTTGCGAGAGATTATGGTGGGCTTCTTGCCAATCGCTCTTTTGGGGGCGCTCAGGTCTCAAGAACGTTCTATGCTAGAGGGCAAACAGGACAGCAGCTTCTTCTCGGAGCTTATTCTTCACTGTCTCGTCAGATCCAAGCTGGGCAAGTTAAAATGCATACCCGCACTGAGATGCTTGATGTTGTCATCGTAAACGGCAAGGCACGTGGTATCATCACAAGAAATCTCGTCACTGGGGAAATTAACCGCCACGTTGGCGATGCCGTTGTCCTTGCCACGGGTGGCTATGGCAATGTTTTTTTTCTCTCCACTAATGCCTCCGGTTGTA
Organism: uncultured Oligoflexales bacterium; assembly: GCA_964490675.1. Lineage (GTDB taxonomy): Bacteria > Bdellovibrionota_B > Oligoflexia > Oligoflexales > JAWKNZ01 > CAZBDM01. The sequence goes on along the minus strand of CAZBDM010000001.1, from coordinate 4,194 downwards.
ACGTGACAGCCGCTTTTCGCGCCTATAAAAAAGGTGCAGGCTTTGCTAACCCTTGTTACACACAGATTCACCCAACCTGTATTCCTGTCAGTGGCGATTATCAAGCGAAACTGACCCTGATGTCAGAGTCGTTGAGAAACGACGGTAGGGTTTGGGTTCCAAAGAAGAAGGGCGATAAAAGAGCTCCGAGCGATATTCCTGAAGATGAAAGAGACTATTACCTGGAAAGAAAATACCCAAGTTTCGGAAACCTCGCACCTCGCGATATAGCTTCAAGAAGTGCAAAAGAAGCTTGCGATGATGGAAGAGGAGTGGGTGAAACAGGACTAGGCGTTTATCTTGATTTCAAAGACGCCATTAACCGGCTTGGTGAAGACAAGGTGAGAGAGCGTTACGGAAACCTCTTTCATATGTACCAAAAAATCACCGCTGAAAACCCTTACAAAGTGCCGATGCGCATCTTCCCTGCAGTCCACTACACAATGGGTGGGCTTTGGGTCGATTATAATCTCATGTCTACTATCCCAGGGCTACACGTCATAGGCGAAGCGAATTTTTCAGACCACGGAGCCAACCGCCTCGGTGCCAGTGCTCTTATGCAAGGCCTTGCTGACGGTTACTTCGTTCTGCCCTACACCATCGCTCACTATCTTGCTTCGGAGAAACCAGAGAAGCTCTCCACTGATTCGGCTGAGTTCTCTGAAGCCGAGACGAAAGTAAAAGAGAAACTAAAAAAGCTTTTTGACATCAATGGAAAACGCTCGGCGACATCTTTTCATAGAGAGCTCGGAAAGATCATGTGGGATGAGTGTGGCATGGCTAGAAATAAGGCTGGTCTTCAATCAGCAATCAAAAAGATACCTGAATTGAGAGAAGAGTTTTGGCAAAACCTTAGAGTCACTGGTTCGGGAAGCGAATTCAATCAACAGCTTGAGATGGCAGGCCGAGTGGCTGACTTTTTGGAGTTTGGTGAACTTATGTGCCGAGACGCTCTTGTCAGAGAAGAGTCCTGTGGCGGGCACTTTCGAGAGGAGCACCAGACTGACGAAGGGGAAGCAAAAAGAGATGATGAAAAGTTCTGTCATGCTGCCGTTTGGGAGTATCAGGGTGATGATAAGGAGCCGGCGAGGCACCAAGAAGAACTCGTTTACGAAAACGTCAAACTAGCTACAAGGAGCTACAAGTAATGCGCATTAAGCTAAGAATTTGGCGACAAAATGGTCCAAACGATCAAGGAAAACTTGTTGACTACGATCTCACGGATGTCTCTGAGCATATGTCATTTTTAGAAATGCTCGATGTACTTAATGAAAAGATCATCGAAGAAGGTAAAGAAGAGCCGATTTCTTTCGATTATGACTGCCGCGAAGGGATTTGTGGTATGTGTTCTTTGGTGATTAACGGTGTGGCTCACGGTCCTGAGCAGGCGATTACCACCTGCCAAACCCATATGCGGTCTTTCAAAGATGGCGACACCATTACGGTGGAGCCTTGGAAGGCAGGACCTTTTCCTGTCATTAAGGACTTAGCCGTTGATCGTAGTTCTTTTGACCGCATTATCCAGGCGGGAGGATATATCTCGATCAATTGTGGCAACGCCCAAGATGCCAATAACCTACTGATATCAAAAGAAAAAGCTGATATGGCTTTCGATGCCGCCACCTGTATCGGTTGTGGAGCATGCGTTGCTGCATGCAAAAATTCATCAGCTATGTTATTTGTCTCGGCAAAGGTGAGCCAAATGGCTCTTCTTCCCCAAGGGCAGGCTGAAAGAAACCGCCGGGTTGTAAAAATGGTGAGTCAGCATGATCAAGAAGGCTTTGGTAGCTGCACAAATACCTTTGAATGTGGGGCCGTTTGTCCTAAAAGTATCGATGTCGAAAATATCGCAACGCTCAATCGTGAGTTTCTGCGTGCGTCACTCTTTGGTAGAGAGGAATAAAGACCTAACATGCAATACGAAATTATTGTCCAGCTCAAAAAAGAAGTGCTGGACCCTGAAGGCCGAGCGATTAGAGAAAGCCTCAATCGTCTCGGCTTTAACAGTTTAAAAAACATCACCGTCTCTAAGCGCTATGTTGTTGAAATCGATGACAAAAGTGAAAGTCCCGACAATCTTGCCGATCAGGTTGCCAAAGAATACCTGGCAAACCCCGTGGCCGAAACCTATTCAGTAAAAAGGCTTTAACTGATGCGACCAGAAAGCTCTCTCAAGGATCGCGTTGGTCTTCTTCAGTTTCCTGGATCAAACTGCGATCAAGACTGCATCGATTCTTTCAAAAACTACTTCAATATCGATCTCGTTAAAATCTGGCATGGTGAGTCAAGTCTGCCAAAAATAGACGGATTAATTATTCCAGGCGGTTTCTCATATGGGGACTACTTGCGAGGAGGAAGCCTTGCCTCGCATTCTCCGCTTATGTCTGATGTAGCAACATTTGTAAAAAACGGCGGAGCTGTTCTAGGTATCTGCAATGGCTTTCAAATCTTGACGGAGTCGCATCTTTTACCTGGCATTCTTTTAAGAAACGACAAGCAAAAATTTGTATGTCGTTACACCAATCTAAAGCTTGGCGAGGGAGATTCGATCTACCACAAAAAGCTTGCAAACAAATCCCTAAGGATTCCTGTTGCGCATGGTGAGGGGCGCTATTTTTGTTCACAAGACGAGCTCAAAAACTTACAAGACAGTGGCCGTGTTGTTTTTCGTTATGTTGACGATGATGGACAAACCACTGACTCTGCCAATCCCAACGGATCACTCAATCATATCGCTGGTATTTGTTCGGAAAATGGCAGAGTTCTGGGCATGATGCCTCACCCTGAAAGAGCCTGTGACCAGCTTCTAGGTGGTAGCGATGATGGAAAATTAATTCTTGAAACATTTTTAGCTTCTTTTCTGTAAAAGAAGGAGAACTTTTCGTGCAAGCTTTTGACATATCAAGCCTGGAGAAGGCTCCCCAATCAGCACTTTTAGACATGAGTGATGAAGCTAAAAAAGCCCGTCTTCTCAAAACCCATAAAATCAGCGAGTCTGAATACCAAACGCTTCTCTCAATCCTTGAAAGGCAACCGACCTTTGCCGAGCTTGGAGTCTTTTCTGCAATGTGGAGCGAACACTGTAGCTATAAATCTTCAAGGATCCACCTTGGGCGTTTCCCGACTGAGGGTGAACAAGTGGTGGTCGGCCCAGGAGAAAACGCTGGTGTCGTTAGACTTTTTGAAAAGCTCTGCGTTGCTTTTAAAATGGAGTCGCACAATCATCCGAGTTACATAGAGCCTTACCAAGGTGCAGCTACCGGTGTTGGTGGAATTCTGCGAGACGTTTTTTGCATGGGATCGCGACCCGTTGCCAATCTTAATTGTCTAAGGTTTGGCGCGAGAGATCATGTCAAAACTCCTTGGCTTCTTAGTCACGTTGTTAAAGGCATTGGTGACTACGGCAACTGCGTTGGCATACCAACAGTCGGTGGTAATGTCTCGTTTGATGCTTGTTATGACGGCAATTGTCTGGTCAACGCGATGACCGTTGGTCTCATTGAAGAAGATAAAATCTTTAAAGGCTTTGCCTCAGGAGTGGGCAATCTGGTGATCTATGTCGGCTCGGCAACCGGCCGTGACGGCATCCACGGTGCGACAATGGCGTCAGACAGCTTTGACTCAGAAAGCTCGCAGGAAAGAGGCGCCGTACAGGTGGGCGATCCATTTACTGAAAAGCTTCTTTTAGAAGCCACCTTGGAAGTTTTAGACAAAGGACTCGTTGTTGGTATCCAGGACATGGGCGCTGCTGGCTTGACATCCTCGTCATTTGAAATGGCAGACCGGGCTGAGACCGGCCTGTTTCTTGACCTCGATAGGGTTCCTGTTAGAGCAGAAAAGATGACAGCTTACGAGCTCCTCTTATCAGAGTCACAAGAGCGCATGCTGATGGTGATAAGGCCTGAAAACTGGATAGAACTCGAGAAAGTTTTAGAAAAATGGCAGCTTTCATATGGAGTTATCGGAAAGGTTACCGACACTGGACGTATGCAGGCACACTACCAGGGCAAGTTGGAAGTCGACGTTCCAGTAGCACCGCTGGCCACAAAAGCTCCGAAGTATCAACGCCCGCTTGAAAGAAGAGCGAGAATCACTAGTGACCAGGGCTTTCAAAATAAGTGCAACGACCTATTAGAGAAGAAAGGTATAGAAACG